>CAYNFA010000561.1:0-3435 GCA_964396345.1 uncultured Thalassobaculum sp. | reverse complement strand
CCAGCGCTTCGGCGATGCGCGTGAGCACGGCGAGGCTCGCGGCGGTATCGGTCGGCACGGCGGGAATCGGACGATCAGAGGTCATGACGGAGGTCTCGGAGCGGCGGAAACGGATGGACGTCGAGCGAAGCCGCGGACGTTACCGGCGTGCCCGCGCACGGTCAACGCCGCGACGGGACGGGCGGCCGGCCGTCGTTGCAATTCGCCGATCCGTCGCTATAGTCCGGCCACTTCGCGTCGGCCGGTCAGCGCCGGCTCGAGCGGCACGCCATGAGAGCGGGGCTGAACCCCGCGGGAGACGGAACGGCATGTTGATTTCTCCGGCATACGCGCAGGCAGGCGGGTTCGGCGGTGGCAGCGACCTCATCATGTCGCTGGCTCCTCTGGTTCTGATCTTTGCGGTCTTCTATTTCCTGCTGATCCGGCCGCAGCAAAAGAAGATGAAGGAGCATCGCGAGATGCTGGCCAATGTCCGCCGCAATGATCGAATCGTCACCAATGGCGGTCTCGTCGGCACGGTGACCAAGGTCAGCGACACCGACGACCTGCTGACGCTCGAGATCGCGAGCGGGGTCAAGGTGCAGGTGGTGCGTGGCATGATCGCCGAGGTCCGGGCCAAGGGTCAGCCGGTCTCGAGCAAGCCGGCATCCAAGGGCAAGAGCAAGAACGAGGAACCCGAAGAGGACGACGAGGACGAGACCGCCTCGGGTGCCCCAAAGTCGGCCAACTGAGCCGGCTGGCCACACCCGACAAGGCGGAGCGACATGCTGCAGTTTCCGGCCTGGAAGATCGCGCTGGTCGGCCTCGTTTGCCTGCTTGGCGTAGTCTACGCGGCGCCTAACCTGATCGACCGTGACGTCATCGGCGAGGTGCCAACCGGCGTGCCGGGGCGGCAGATCAATCTCGGCCTGGACCTCCAGGGTGGCTCCTATCTGCTGCTCCAGGTCGACACCTCGGTGGTGATCCAGGAACGGCTCGAGGCGATCGTCGAGACCGCCCGCCGGGAGTTGCGCGACGCCGGCATCGGGTATGTCGGGCTCGGCGTGCAGAGCGACGCCGCCGCGTTCAACATCCGGGAAGCGGCCGACCTCGAACGGGCGCGTCAACTGGCGCGCGGCTTCGAGGAAGGCGCCGAGGTGTCCGCCGACGGCGTGCGGGTCGCGGTCCGATTGACCGAAGAAGCGATTACCGAACTGACCCGCAACGCGGTGCAGCAATCGATCGAGATCGTCCGTCGGCGGGTCGACGAGACCGGCACCCGCGAGCCCCTGATCCAGCGCCAGGGCGACAACCGGATCCTCATCCAGCTTCCCGGCGTCGACAATCCCGAGCGCATCAAGGCGTTGATCGGCCAGACCGCCAAGCTGTCGTTTCAACTCGTCGATCCGAGCGCGTCGGCCCAGGAGGCCGTTCAGGGCAGGGTGCCGCCGGGGTCCAAGCTGGTGCCGTCAGTCGATCGGCAGGGTCCGAGCCACTATGTCGTGCAGCGGCGGGTGATGGTCAGCGGCGAGAACCTGGTCGACGCCCAGCCGAGTTTTCAGGACAACCGCCCGGTGGTCAGCTTTCGCTTTGACTCGATCGGCGGTCGTCGCTTCGGTCAGGCGACGACGGAGAACGTCGGCAGGCCGTTTGCGATCATCCTGGACGACAAGGTTATTTCCGCTCCGGTCATCCGTGAGCCGATCCTCGGTGGCACCGGGATCATCTCCGGGAGCTTCTCGGTGCAGGAGGCTCAGGATCTTGCCCTGCTGCTTCGTGCCGGCGCCTTGCCGGCGCCGCTGACGGTCCTTGAGGAACGGTCGGTGGGGCCGGGCCTGGGCGCGGATTCGATATCCTCCGGCAAGATCGCCTCGGTCATCGGGATGGTGCTGGTGGCAGGCTTCATGATCGCCGCCTATGGGTTGTTCGGTATCTTCGCCAACCTTGCGCTGTTGCTGAACGTCGGGCTGATCCTGGGGGCGCTGTCGGCCCTGCAGGCGACGCTGACACTGCCAGGCATCGCCGGTATCGTGCTGACCATGGGCATGGCGGTGGACGCCAACGTGCTCGTGTTCGAGCGCGTCCGTGAGGAGATCGACAACGGGCGATCCCCGATCAACGCGCTTGATGCCGGCTACCGTCGGGCGTTGACCACCATCATCGACTCAAACCTGACGACTCTGTTCGCGGTGATCTTCCTGTTCGCGCTCGGATCCGGTCCGATCAAGGGGTTTGCGGTCACGCTCGGGATCGGAATTCTGACCTCGATGTTCACCGCCGTCATGGTGACCCGCCTGTTCGTGGCGATCTGGGCCCGCCGTCGCCGTCCGGCGACGCTGCCGATTTGAGGCGAGGAAGCCCGCGATGTTGAAGCCGATCCGGTTCGTTCCTCGGAACGCCCGCCTCCCGATTATCCGCAGCCGTCTCGGAGCGTTCTTGCTGTCGGCCGTGATGGTGATCGGCTCTCTGATCGCGGTCGCGACGGTCGGCCTGAACTTCGGTATCGACTTCAAGGGCGGCATTCTCGTCGAAGTCCGCACCCCTGGGCCGGCCAACATATCCGAGATGCGCTCGACCCTGAGCGGGCTTGGACTCGGCGAGGTGAGCCTGCAGGAGTTCGGTTCCGAGCGCGACGTGCTGATCCGAATCCAGCGGCAGGATGGCGACGAGGCGGCGCAGATAAAGGCGACCGAGGTCGTCCGTCAGGCGCTCGGTGACGGGGTCGAGTACCGCCGGACGGAGTTCGTCGGACCGACGGTTGGTCAGGAACTGATCGAGTCCGGAGCGCTGGCAATCGGGCTCGCGCTGCTCTCGATCCTGGTCTACGTCTGGTTTCGCTTCGAGTGGCAGTTTGGCCTCGGGGCGGTGGTGGCGCTCGCCCACGACATCATCGCCACGATCGGCCTGTTCGCGCTGATCCAGCATGAGTTCAACCTCGCCACCGTCGCCGCCGTTCTGACGATCGCCGGCTACTCGATCAACGACACCGTGGTGATCTACGACCGGGTGCGGGAAAATCTGCGCAAGTACCGCAAGATGCCGCTTGCCGAGCTGCTCGAACTCTCGGTCAACGAGACGCTGTCGCGTACCGCGCTTACGTCCGGGACCACCCTGTTGGCCCTGCTGGCGATCTACTTCTTCGGCGGAGCGGTCCTGGCCGACTTCGCGCTTGCGCTGATCTGGGGCATCGTCGTCGGGACCTATTCGTCGGTGTTCATCGCCGTGCCGCTGCTGCTTTACACCGGGCTGCGCCGCGGCGACGAGGGGGCCGACGCGGCGACGGTCCCGGAGTACGAGCGAGCGGAACGCGAGGGATAGCCTGATGGACGTCACGCCGCTCGTACCGGAGGGCGTCCAGCTCATCCACGGCTATGGGGACGGCGGCTTCCGGATTGCCCAACTTCTGCATCGTGGCCCGGTGCTGGTGATGCCGGAGACCACGCTGGCCTGGACGGT
>CAYNFA010000560.1:0-3438 GCA_964396345.1 uncultured Thalassobaculum sp. | reverse complement strand
CGGAGATCGAGGCGAGCTGGATATCGGCCTTGATGTGCTCGTAGACGTAATCGAAGCCCTCGGGCACCAGCGGCGAGCCGGTCGAGGTCATGGTCCGCACGCTGGCCAGAGAGTGCGTCGACTTCGGGTCGAGGCCGCCTTTCTTCAGGGCGTCGATGTACTTGGCCGAGGTGCCGAACAGCGTCATGCCCTCGGCGTCGGCGTAGTCGAACAGGATGTTGCCGTCGGGGTGGAACGGCGAGCCGTCGTACAGCAGCAGCGTGGCCTCGGCCGCCAGCCCCGAGACCAGCCAGTTCCACATCATCCAGCCGCAGGTTGTGAAGTAGAAGGCGCGGTCGCCGGGCCGCACGTCGGACTGCAGCTTGTGCTCCTTGAGGTGCTGCAGCAGCGTCCCGCCGATGCCGTGGACGATGCACTTCGGGACCCCGGTCGTGCCCGACGAGAACATGATGTAGAGCGGGTCGTTGAACGGCATCCGCGCGAAGCCGAGCGAGGGCACCGGGCCGTCGCCGAGATACTCGCCCCAGGGCGTCGAGCGCTCGATCCCGGCGATGTCGGGGGCGGCGTTGACGTACGGCACCACCACCACCCGCTTCAGCGTCGGCAGCTGGCCGACCACCGCCGCCACCTTGTCGCGGATGTCGAGCGACTTGCCGGCGTAGTAATAGCCCTCGACGGCGATCAGCACGGTCGGCTCGATCTGGCCGAAGCGGTCGAGCACGCCCTGGATGCCGAAATCCGGCGAGCACGACGACCACACCGCGCCGAGTGCCGTGGTCGCCAGCATGCCGATGACGGTCTCCGGCATGTTCGGCATGTAGGCGGCGACCCGGTCGCCCGGCCCGACGCCGTCGGCCTTCATGGCGGCCGCCAGGCGGGCGACGGCGTCGCGCAGCTCCGCCCAGCTCATCCGGCGCTTCACCCGGTCCTCGCCCCAGAACACCATGGCGTCGCCGTCGCCGTCGCGGCGCAGCAGGTTCTCGGCGAAGTTGACACGGGCGTCGGGGAAGAACTTGGCGCCCGGCATGGCGTCGCCGTCGGCGAGGCGACGCTCGCCCTTGTCGCCGACCACGCCGCCGAAATCCCACACCGCCTCCCAGAAATCCTCGCGGTTGTCGACCGACCACTGCCAGAGCGTGTCGTAATCGCTGAACGCGGTGCCGAAGCGGTCGTTCACCAGGACCATGAACGCGGCGATCTGGGTGGCCCGCCGCCGGTCTTCCGACGGTTCCCAGAGCTTGATCGCCTCGTCGTTCATGCTGTCCTCCCAAATTGCCGCCGCGCGATCCCGCGGCGATCCAGGTTCTTAACGCCCGCTCGCCAGGGGACGCAACGCCGCCATGCATCCGGCGCGCTTGCTGCACTGCGTCATGGCGTTATGATTCCCCGCCATGCCAGACACCCCGGGGCCCCGAGCGGGCCGAGCATCCCGCCTCGTCGCCGCCGCACGAACCGCCCGCGCCACCGCCCAGGCGCGCTGGCTGGTGCTGACCGGCAACGCGCGCGGGGCGATCTGGATCGTGCTGGCGTCGGTGCTGTTCTCGATCATGGCGGCGATGATCAAGATCGTCGGCGCCCGGCTGCACAGCCTGGAAATCGGGTTTTTCCGCTGTGCCTTCGGCCTGCTGGTGATCCTGCCGTTCATGGTGCGGGCCGGCCCGGCGGTGTTCCGCACCGAGCGGCCATTCATGCATCTCTGGCGCGGGCTGCTCGGCACCACCGCGATGTTCTGCGGGTTCTACGCCCTGACCCACCTGCCGCTGGCCGACGCGACCGCCATCAGCTTCGCCAACTCGCTGTTCATGATCGTGCTGGCGGTGCTGTTCCTCGGCGAGACGGTGCGCTGGCGGCGCTGGTCGGCGACCGCCGTCGGCTTCCTCGGGGTGCTGATCATGGTCGGCCCGGGCGGCCACGGGCTCGACCTGCCGATGGCGGCGGCGCTGTTCGGCACGCTGTGCGTCGCCACCGTCTCGGTGGTGATCAAGAAGCTGAGCGCCACCGAGGCGCCGCTCAGCATCCTGTTCAGCTTCGGGATCGTGTCGACGGTCGTCTCGGCGGTCCCGGCGGCGCTGGTCTGGCAAACCCCGACGCCGTCGGACCTGGCGCTGATGCTGCTGATCGGCGCGGTCGGCTCGGCGGCGCAGAGCTGCGGCATCCGCGGGTTCCGGGCCGGCGAGGCGACGGCGGTGGCGCCGTTCGACTATTTCCGGCTGCTGTTCGCCGGGCTGTTCGGCTACCTGCTGTTCGGCGACGTGCCGACGCCGTACACCCTGATGGGAGCCGGGCTGATCGTCGCCTCCACCCTCTACATCGCCCGGCGCGAGGCGTCGCTGGGGCAGCGTCCAAGCCTCGGCGAAAACGCCCAGCAGCCGGTCCGGCCGGCGGATGTCGATCACGACGTCGGGCGCAAGCCGCCCGAGTGAGCCTCAAACCACCCGCAGCAGCGACGCCCCGAGCGCCAGCAGCGCCACGGCGGTGAGCCGGCGGCGCAGATCCAGGTACCAGGGCGGCAGGTCGCCGCGATCGCGGGCCCGCAGGTCGACCACGTAGGCGACGCCGAGCCCCGCCATCAGGGTGACCAGCGCCGGCAGCGCCGTCATCATGGCGGCCGCCCAGGCGATCAGCGCCGGGGTGACGCTCCAGGCGAGGCGGGGCCAAAGCCGGTCGGTGTCGGGGCCCTCGGACAGCGCCACTCCCCAGTGCACCGCGCCCAGGAACGCCAGGATGGTGACGCCGTAGAACACCTGGGCGTCGAGCGCGTGCGCCGCCCAGGCCGGTTCCAGCAACCAGACCCCCGCCGCCCCCGCCGCGAACGGGATCGCCCCGGCCCCTCCCAGGACCGCCGCCGCCGTTGGAATCCCCTGCGCCCGCATCATCGCCCCCTCCCGGCCCCGTTGCGTCGGCCGCCTCGCCTCGCCGAGCCCTGCGCGATCTGGTATCACGCCACGGTCGGCCGGCGAACGGCCATGCGACGGGATCGCGCAGCGGAATCGAGCGGAAGGAAGCGGTCATGGATCTCCAGGGACAGGCGGCACTGGTTACGGGCGGCGGCGGCGGGTTGGGGGCCGGCACGGCGCGGGCGCTGGCGGCGCGCGGCGCCAAGGTCGCGGTGCTCGACGTCAACGAGGACGCCGCCCGCGCCGTCGCCGACGGGATCAGCGGCCTCGCGCTGGTCTGCGACGTCGCCTCGTCCGACTCCGCCGAGGCCGCGGTCGCCCGCGCCCGCGATGCCCACGGCAAGGCGCGGATCCTGGTGAACTGCGCCGGCGTGGCGCCCGCCGAGCGCATCGTCGGCAAGGCTGGGCCGATGCCGCTGGAGAATTTCCGCCGGGTGATCGACATCAACCTGATCGGCACCTTCAACCTGCTGCGCCTGGCCGCCGCCGACATGGCCGGCCTGGAGCCCGACGGCGAGGGCCAGCGCGGGGTGATCGTGTC
>CAYNFA010000559.1:0-3439 GCA_964396345.1 uncultured Thalassobaculum sp. | reverse complement strand
CGGCGCAGACGCCAGCCGCGATCCGCCGCATCAGCGCCTCGACCCTGGCCTGGGAGTCCGGCGTGAACGCGCGTACGTCGCCCCGGATCCAGGCGGTCGAGGGGATGACGTTGCGCACCCCGTCGGTTGTCAGCTCGGTCGCCGACACCACCACCGCGTCCAGGGGGGAGAACCCGCGCGCCACGATGGTCTGCAGCGCCAGCACCACCTCGGCGGCGATCACGATCGGATCGACGGTGTTCTGCGGCGCCGAGGCGTGGCCGCCGGAGCCGTGGATGACGATCTCGAAATTGTCCTCGCTGGCCATGATCGGCCCGGTGCGGACCGCCAGCCGGCCAACCGGCAGGCCGGGCATGTTGTGGATGCCGAAGATCTGGTCGACGCCGAAGCGCTCGAACAACCCGTCGTCGATCATGGCTTGGGCACCCTGCCCGTGCTCCTCGGCCGGCTGGAAGATGAACACGACGGTGCCGTCGAAGCTGTCGGCCTCGGCCAGTTGCCGGGCGGCGCCCAGCAGCATGGCGGCGTGACCGTCATGGCCGCAGGCGTGCATGACGCCGGGGTTGGTCGAGCGGTGCTCGAAGGCGTTCTTCTCGTGGATCGGCAGCGCGTCGATGTCGGCGCGCAGCCCGATCGCCCGGTTGGAGGCGCCGCGCCGCAGCACGCCGACCACGCCGGTTCCGCCGATTCCGGTGTGGACCTCCAGACCGAAGCCGGCGAGCCGCTCGGCGATCAGCCGGCTGGTCCGCGTCTCCTGGAAACCCAGCTCCGGGTGCCGGTGGAAGTCGCGGCGCCACTCGGTCATCGCCGCCACGGTTTCGGCCGGCAGGTCGGCGGCGCGGGTCATGCCCGACCTCCCGCAACGACCTGGTCGGGGGTGCTGCCGACGATGGCGCGGTAGATGTCCGGGTCGGTCGCTCCCTCGGTGCCGATCAGCAGGACCCGGCTGTGGGCGTCGAAGCCCAGAGCCGCCCCAAGCTCCGCCCGCTCGCTGGCCGCGAGCATCACCGCCAGCCCGGCGACCGCCGATTCCCCGGCTACCAGGCGCGGATCGCCGCTTACCCCCGCCGCCAGCGTTCGCATCGCCGGGCCGACCCAGGCATCGTCGACGGCCACGAAGTCGGCGGCCCCGGCCTCAAGGATCTCCCAGGCGAGCGGCGAGGGATCGCCGCAGGACAGCCCCGCCATCACGGTTTCGCCGGTGAGCGCAACTTCAGTGCGCTGGCCGGCCCTGGCGCTCTCCAGCAGACAGGGGGCAAGCGCCGGCTCGACCACCACGAAGCGTGGCGCGCCGTCACCCCAGGCGTCGCGGAACTCGACGCAGACCGCGGCCGCCACCCCGCCGACCCCGGCCTGCACCAGGACATGGCTCGGCGGGCGGGCGCCGATCTGCTCGACCACCTCGCGGGCGATCAGGGAGTATCCGGCCATCACCGCCGTCGGCGTCTCTCGATAGCCTTCCCACGAGGTGTCCGAGACCACGTGCCAGCCCTGTTCGGCCGCGTCTCGGGCACACTGCCGGACGCTGTCGTCGTAGTTGCCGGACACACGCACGATCTCGGCGCCGAGCGCGCGCAGCGCCGCTTCGCGCCCCGGGCTGACCCCGGCGTGCAGGTAGATCACCGCTCGGGCGCCGGCCTGGGCGGCCCCCCAGGCGACCGCGCGGCCGTGGTTGCCGTCGGTGGCGGCGGCGAAGGTAATCCCGGCGCCGGCGCCGATCCGCCGGACCAGCCGCTGCACGGCGTAGGCGCCGCCGAGCGCCTTGAAGCTGCCGAGCCCGAAGCGCCCGCCCTCGTCCTTCCAGGAGACCGTCGCGACCCCGAGCCGCCGGGCGAGGCCGGGCAGGTCGAGCAGTGGCGTCGGCGCGTAGCCCGGCCAGTCCCGGATCGCGGCCTGCGCCTCCCGCCGCAACTCGGCGGACAGCACGCCGGGCAGGCCGCCGGCAGCGCTGAACCGCGGGTTGACGAGGTGCTCGATTGTCGGACCGGTCATCACAATCTCCGATCAATGGGCCGTCCACAGACTAACGGTTCCGGGCGCGGGGTTCCTCACCGAAACCTCGCCGCTTTCGCCTCGACGATCCACCGGCCGGGCGGATCCGCTGTCGCCCGGCGGGAACGACATCCGTGACACCGGATCGCGCCATGGCACGCGACGCCGGCGCCCGGCCACACCTACAATGCCGCAGAACCGGTTGGGAATGGGGCGGCGCATGACTTCCGACACTTCGGCGAGCATCCGGTTGGGCCGGAAACTGCCGGCTCGCTTCAACGCGGTCGTCACGCCGCTGGTGATCACCTTCCTGATGACCTGCGTCGTCTCGGGGATCTCGACGCTCAACGGCATCGGCCTCAGGGACGATTTCGCCGTCACCTGGCTGCAGTCCTGGGGTGCTTCCTGGGTGGTGGCGTTCCCGACCCTGGTGATCATCCTGCCGCTGGTGCGGCGCATCGTCGGGGCGGTGGTGGAGCAGCCTGGACGCTGAGCCCAAGGCCCGTCACGGGCTTGTGTGGTGTCCTGATTTGCCGACCCGCACGGATGGCCGCGTAGTGGTGGCAGCCGCGGAAAAAGGTCGTTCGCGGACGCAACCACACCAGCAAGAGGTTCCCACCATGCTTCGCAGACTAGCCCTCGCGGCCGCCCTGTCGGTGTTTGCCCTCGGCGGCGCGCAGGCCGGACCGCAATACGTCGACAAGACCGGCTTCGCGGTCAGCGGCTATGACCCGGTCGCGTTCTTCGACATGACCCCGGCGCCGGCCGGCCAGCCCCAGCCCCGGGCGGTGCCGGGGAAGGCCAGCATCACCGCCGACTACAACGGCGCGCGGTGGGCGTTCTCCAGCGCCGCCAACCGCGAGCGCTTCCTGGCCGACCCGGCCCGATACGCGCCCGCTCACGACGGCCACTGCGCCTACGGCGTTGCCCAGGGCGGCAAGGTCCCGGGAAACCCCAACCTTTGGCGGATCGTCGACGGCCAGCTCAAGCTGAACATCACGCCGACGGTCGTCGGGTTGTGGGAAAGCGACATCGCCGGGAACGTGTCGAAGGCCCGAGAGAACTGGCGGAAGCTGGAAGCCGATCCCGCCTCGACCCGCAAGTGGACCGCGATCGACGACAACAAGCCGACCTACGCCGCGGTCGGCCCGCTCGCCGACTGAGCGCGGAGCGGCTGACGACGGGTGCCGGCAACCATGCCGGCACCCGTCGCGGCCTCACGGTTGCCGGCGCGACCCGGCACGGTGCCAGGGCAACAGCCGGTCCAGCGCCAGCGGGCCGCCACCCCAGGCCACCAGCGCCAGCGCCATCGCCGCCCAGGGCAGGTGGAAGTTGGCCCAGCCGTCCGGAATGGTCAGCTGGATGATCGCAGTCATCGCCAGCAGGCCGAAGGCGGCGAACCGGGTGCCGAGTCCGAGAACCAGCAGGACCGGCAACGCGATCTCGG
>CAYNFA010000558.1:0-3448 GCA_964396345.1 uncultured Thalassobaculum sp. | reverse complement strand
CGATTCACCGCCCGAAAGTGACCGCGTGTACGACCTGCTGCCCCTGGATGCGCCCTTCGACCGGGTCAGCGTGCTGCTGCCGCTGCCGCTCGACGCGCCCTACGACTACAAGGCCGACCCGGCGCTGGCGCTCGGCCGCGGGGCGATCGTCGAGGTGCCGCTCGGCAAGCGTCGCCTGATCGGCGTGGTCCTTGGGCCGGGCGGCGACGAGGTGGCGGCGGAGCGGCTGCGCGGCGTGATCCGGAAGTTCGACGTGCCGCCGCTGCCGGCCGGGGTGATCGACCTGGTCGACTGGGTGGCGTCCTGGACGCTGGCGCCGCGCGGCGCGGTGCTGCGCATGGCGATCAACTCGCCGGGGGCGCTGGAGCCGCCGGCCGCCACCACCGTGCTGACCGCCGTGCCGGAGATGGCGTGGCCGCCGGCGACCCGCCTGACGCCGGCCCGGCGGCGGGCGTTGGCGGCCCTGGCCGACGGCCCGGCCCTCGAGCCGGGGGTTCTGGCGCGCGAGGCGTCGGTCGGTCCGGCGGTCATCAAGTCGATGCTGGAGGCCGGGCTGCTGGACCGCCACGACCTGCCGCCGCCACCGCCGTTCCAGCCGCCCGAGCCAGACCGCCGCGGCCACGCGCTGACCGGCGAGCAGGCCGAGGCGGCCCAGGCCTTGCGACGTTCGGTCGCGAATCGGACATTCTCGGTGACGGCGCTCGACGGGGTCACCGGGTCAGGCAAGACCGAGGTGTATTTCGAGGCGATCGCCGCGGCCTTGTCGGCAGGCCGGCAGGCGCTGGTGCTGCTGCCCGAGATCGCGCTGTCGGCGCAATGGCTCGACCGCTTCGCCGACCGCTTCGGGGTGGCGCCGGCGGTCTGGCACTCCGACCTGAAACCGCGGGTCCGGCGCGACACCTGGAGGGCGGTCGCGGAAGGCACCGCGCGGGTGCTGGTCGGCGCCCGCTCGGCGCTGTTCCTGCCGTTCCCGGACCTCGGCCTGATCGTCGTCGACGAGGAGCACGAGCCGGCCTACAAGCAGGAGGACGGCGTCAGCTACCAAGCCCGCGACATGGCGGTGGTGCGGGCCCGCCTCGAAGGCGTGCCGATCGCCCTGGTGTCGGCGACACCGAGCCTGGAGACGCTGGAGAACGTGCGCGGCGGGCGCTACCGCTCGCTGCACCTGGCGGCGCGGCCGGGGACGGCGACGATGCCCTCGGTCGAGTTGATCGATCTGCGCCGCGACCGGCCGGAGCGTGGCCGCTTCCTGGCACAGGGCCTGGTCCGGGCGGTCGAGCAGACGCTGGCCGACGGCGAGCAGGTGCTGCTGTTCCTGAACCGCCGGGGCTACGCGCCGCTGACCCTGTGCCGGGCCTGCGGCCACCGCCTGGAATGCCCCAACTGCACGGCCTGGCTGGTCGAACACCGCCTGCTCGGCCGCCTGCAGTGCCATCACTGCGGCTTCTCCGGCCGGCTGCCGCGGGCCTGCCCGTCCTGCGAGGCCGAGGACAGTTTCGTGGCCAGCGGCCCGGGCGTGGAGCGGCTGGCCGAGGAGGTGCTGAGCCGGTTCCCCGACGCCCGGTTCCAGATCGCCTCGTCCGACACCATCGTCGGACCCGACCAGGCGGGCGAGTTCGTCCGGGCGGTCAATGCCCGCGAGGTCGACGTCATCGTCGGGACCCAGATCGTCGCCAAGGGCCACCACTTTCCGTGGCTGACCCTGGTCGGGGTGGTCGACGCCGATCTCGGCCTGGCCGGCGGCGATTTGCGCGCCGGCGAGCGGACCTACCAGATGCTGCACCAGGTCTCCGGCCGGGCCGGGCGCGCCGAGCGGCCGGGCCGGGTGCTGCTGCAGACCCACGTGCCGGAGAACCCGGTGATGGCGGCGCTGGCGGCCGGCGACCGCGACCGGTTCATGGCGTACGAGGCCGAGCAGCGCCGCACCGCCGGCATGCCGCCGTTCGGGCGGCTGGCCGGGCTGGTGGTGTCGGCACCCGACGCCGAGCGGGCCGACGCGGCGGCGCGCCTGATCGCCCGCGCCGCGCCCCGGCTCGACGGCGTCACGGTGCTGGGGCCGGCCCCGGCGCCGCTGGCGCTGCTGCGCGGCCGGCACCGCCGCCGCCTGCTGGTCAAGGCCCGCAAGGAGATCAACCTGCAGCGCGTGCTGCGCGACTGGCTGGCCCCGATCCGCCTGGAGAACGCGGTGCGGCTGGCGGTCGACGTCGACCCCTACAGCTTCCTGTAAGGCGCCGCCGCCATGCCCGATCCCATCTTCCGCCCGCTCGTCGCGGCCGACCTCGCCGCCACCGTCGCCATGCAGTGCCGGGCGATGGCGGTGCTCGGCCGGACCCACTACACGGCCGGGCAGACCGCCCTGCTGGTGGCGGCGACGGAGGCGCCGGACTATCCGGACGAACTGCTCGCCAACGACATCTGGGTCGCCGTCGACCCGGACGGGGCCGTCATCGGCTCGGCCGGCTGGGGCGCGGTGCCGGGGGCGGCGCACGGCCGTATCCGCAAGGTGTTCGTGGAGCCCGCCTTGGCCGGCCGCGGGCTCGGCCGGCGGCTGGTCGAGGCGGCCGAGGCTCGGGCCCGTGCCGCCGGGATCCGTGGATTCGTGGTGCGCGCCAACCTGAACGCCGTGGCGTTCTACGAGCGCCTCGGCTACCGCCCGACCGGGCCGGGCTCGATGGCGGTGGCAGGTGGCGGGTCGGGTGGCGGGGCGGTGCCCATGACCATGATGGAAAAACTTTCCGAAACCGTCCTTTAGCGTTGCGGCCGCGGGAGGACCCTGCTGCACCGCGGCGGCTTGCACCCCCCATACCCCTGTGCTAGTTAGGCGCCGCGCCGCGGGGGGAGGCCTCTCCGGGAGGCCTTTGCGCGGCGGCTTCACCAACCACGCGGCCAGTCGGCGTGGTCCCGCTTCCCGTGGGATGATCCGGCATCGGTCGAGACGAAGGGGCGTTTCCTCGTGGCATCGGAAACCCAAGGGCTTGCCGCTCGATACGCGTTGGCGCTCTATGAGCTGGCCGACGAGGGCAAGGCTCTGGACGACGTCGCATCGGACCTGTCCGCGTTGCGGCAGCTGATCGGCGACAGTCCGGACTTCACGCGTCTGATCCGCTCGCCGGTGCTGACCCGCGACGAGCAGAGCCGGGGCGTACTGGCGGTGGCGACCACCTTCGGCGCCAACCCGCTGACCACCAAGTTTCTCGGCGTCCTGGCCTCCAACCGGCGGCTGTTCGCGCTGCCGCGGATGATCGACGCCTTCCTGGCCGAGCTGGCCCGTCGGCGCGGCGAAGTCGCCGCCCAGGTCACCTCCGCGGTGCCGCTCTCCGAGGCCGAGGTCGACTCGGTCACCGAGGCGCTTCGCAAGGTGGTCGGCCAGAAGGTCTCCGTCGCCCTCACCGTCGACCCGTCGCTGATCGGCGGCCTCATCGTGCGAGTCGGCTCGCGCATGATCGAC
>CAYNFA010000557.1:0-3449 GCA_964396345.1 uncultured Thalassobaculum sp. | reverse complement strand
GCCCTACAACCTGCAGCTCGGCGGCGAGTTGCTGCGGCCCAACAACACCCGGGTCGACGGGGTCGACGACGCCTGGGACCGGTTCGGCGGCTTCGAGGCCTACGACAAGTTCTGCCGCGCCTGGCTGGCCGAGTGTCGGCGGGTGCTGAAGGATACCGGCACGCTGTGGGTGATCGGCAGCTACCACAACATTTTCCGGGTCGGCGCCATCGTCCAGGACCTCGGGTTCTGGATCCTCAACGACGTGGTCTGGCGCAAGGCCAACCCGATGCCGAATTTCCGCGGCAAGCGCTTCACCAACGCCCACGAAACCCTGATCTGGGCGGCGCGCAGCGAGGACAGCCGGCGCTACACCTTCAACTACGACGCCATGAAGGCGCTCAACGACGACCAGCAGATGCGCTCGGACTGGTTCCTGCCGCTCTGCACCGGCGCCGAGCGCCTGAAGGCCGAGGACGGCGGCAAGGCGCACCCGACCCAGAAGCCCGAGAGCCTGCTTGCCCGCGTCCTGCTGGCCGCCAGTCGGCCGGGCGACGTGGTGCTCGATCCGTTCTTCGGCACCGGCACCACCGGCGCCGTCGCCAAGCGTCTCGGCCGCCGCTGGATCGGCGTCGAGCGCGACCCCGGCTACGCGGCGATCGCCAAGGCGCGGATCGCCGCGGTCGAGGCGGTCGACGACCCCATGGCGCTGGCGCTGGCGAACCGGCGCGAGCAGCCGCGGGTGCCGTTCGGGCGGCTGATCGAGGAGGGGCTGATCCGTCCCGGCGAGGTGCTGTTCGATTCGCGCCGGCGCTGGTTCGCCAAGGTGCGGGTGGACGGCCACCTGATCACCGACGCCCACAAGGGATCCATCCACAGCGTCGGTGCCGCCGTGCAGGGGGCGCCGGCCTGCAACGGCTGGATGTTCTGGCACGCCGAGCGCAAGGGCATGCCGGTGCCGATCGACGTGTTCCGCCAGCAGATCCGCGCCACCGGCGACGCCCCGGCCGCCAGGGTCGGAGCCTAGCGCCTCGTCGGGGCGTAGCGTCTCACTGCGGCCGCCCCGCCGGCTCCTTCACCGTCAGCAGCAGCAGGAAGCCGGCGACCAGGAACACCAGAATGGTCGCCATGCCGGCGCGCTGGCTGTCGAACGCCAGCGTCGCCCACCCCAGCGCCAGCGGTCCGGCGAAGTTGGTGGCCTTGCCGGAGAGCGAGTACAGACCGAACATCTCGGCGCGCTGGTCCGGCGGTGCGAGCCGCGCCATCAGTGTGCGGCTGGCGGCCTGGGCCGGTCCCATGAACGTGCCGAGCGCCATTCCGGCGATCCAGAACCAGCCCTTGTCGGGGGCCACCAGGGCCAGCGTGCCGAACAGCATCAGGCCGATCAGGGCGGCCTGGATGGCGCGTTTCGGCCCGACCCGGTCGTCGATCCATCCGAAGCCGATGGCGCCGGCGCCGGCGGTCAGGTTGAGGGCGATGCCGAAGACGATGATCTCGGAGAAATCCATGCCGAAGGTGCCGGCGGCGTAGATCCCGCCGAAGGTGAACAGCGTGGTCAGCCCGTCGGCGTACAGCATGTGGGCCAGCAGGAAGCGCGCCACCTGGCTGCGCGGCTTCAGCCGGCGCAGCGTCGCCCACAGCTGCCGGAGGCCGTCGGCGATCGCCGGGCCGAGCGGCTCGCCCGTGCCCCGGGCGACGTCCGGAACCAGCAGGAAGATCGGCAGCGCGAACACCGCGAACCACACCGCCACCAGCAGCACCGTCGCCCGGACCGGCTCGGCTTCGGCGGGATCGAGGCCGAAGGGGGCGGGATCGGCCTGCACCAGGCCGAACAGCGCGACCACCAGGCACGCCAGGCCGCCAAGGTAGCCGACCCCCCAGCCGATGCCGGACACCCGGCCCATCCGGCCGGGCGGGGCCACCACCGGCAGCATGGCGTTGTAGAACATCCCGGCGAACTCGAAGCCCAGGGTGGCGATCACCACCAGCACCAGGGCGCGCGGCACGTCGGCTTCGTCCGGACGCACCGTCCACAGCGCCGCGGTCGCCAGGATGCACACCAGCGTGAAGCCAGCGAGCCATGGCTTGCGCCGTCCGGTGCGGTCGGCGACGGCCCCGAGCACCGGGCTCAGCAGGGCGATCGCGACGGCCGCCACGGCCACCGCGTTACCCCAGAGAAAGGTTCCCTGTGTCTCGTTGGCGGCGACGCCCTTGGTGAAATAGGCGGCGAAGACGAAGGTCGTGATCACCGTCGGAAACGCCGAATTCGCCCAGTCGTACAGACACCAGCCGACCACCGCGCCGCGTCCGTTCCGATCCTGCCCGTCGCTCACGGCGGCCGCCTCCACTCGAAGGCGGAAGCAAGGTTGGCGAAGCAGCGGAACCGACGGCCCAGGTAGTCGATCACGAACTCCCCCACCAGCATGGTGACCCAGGTGACGATGGCGTGCGCCGCCCGTCGCCCCGGTCCTGCGCGAACGCTCGCCACTGTCGGGCAATCGCGCGCAGGGCGGGCCAGCTCCAGCCACCCTCGCTGGTCAGCCCGCGGGTGTCGACCACGGAATTGCAGCCGAACACCTCGGGATGGTGCCGCCAGATCCGCCGGATAGCGCCCGCAGGTCGGCCGTCGGTGAACCCCGTCACCGGGCCAGCAGCGCGCGCATCTGGCCATTGGCGACGGCGAGCATGGCAAGGTCGACCGGTTCCGACGCCCGAATGTCGGTCAGCAGCCGGTCGGTGCGGGCCACCCCGTCGGGTCGGGCTTCGGCCCACCGGGCGATCGCGGCCTGCGCCCCCTCGGCCGCCGGCTTGCGCTTGCGCCCGGCGTCAGCAACGTCGCCGGCGACCGCGAGGACGTCCTGGGCGATCACGCTCTGATGCCCGTAGAAATCGTCGATCAGCGCTCCGACCGCCAGTTTCTGCCAATGCGTGTCGGCGGCGAGGCTGCCGGCCATCTCGCGCAGCCAGTCGAGGGCGAACCGGGCACCGACACCGAAGTACACGGTCGCCACCCGGCCGACCGGCTGGCCGGCGGCGGCGGCCAGCCGGACCACGTCGCAGGCCGAGGCTAGCACGTCCAGCGAGGCGATCGCGGTGGCCAGATCGCTCGGCACCCCCTGCCCTGAGAACCGCCCGGCGGCTTCTTCCAGAAGGCTGCGGTCGCGCGGCCCCAGAACCTCGGTCAGCGACGCCTTCAGCTCCGCCACCCCCGGTCCGAACTCGGCAACATGGCCGGCGATGTCGAGCGGCTGGCGGCCGTTGCGCAGGAACCACACGGTCAGCCGTTCAACCAGTCCCTGGATCTCCAGCAGCATGGTGGCCTGAAGGGCTGCGGGCACCTTGATGTCGAGGCTCTCGATGCCCTCCCACAGCGGCCGCAGGCCGAAAACGTCCCGCACGATCGCGTAGGCCCGGGCGACGTCGGACGGCTCCGCTCCGGTCTGCTCGTGCATGCTGTTGACGAAGGTCGC
>CAYNFA010000556.1:0-3451 GCA_964396345.1 uncultured Thalassobaculum sp. | reverse complement strand
CCTGGGCCGCCTGGGGCGCGCCGGAGGTGGAGGAAGCGGCCATCTGCGTCAGCGCCGAAGCCAGGGATATTTTAAGCGGAATCAACAAATCCGCATTATCGCCCTGCTGTGCACTTAAGGCTTCCATCTGCGCGATCCGGGAGGGTGTGGCATTGGTCAGAGCGCTGGGCAGATCCGTGATGATCTTGCGTTGGTTTTCGAGCAACGTATCGGCCATTTGCGGCGGCGGAATGCCCTGGTAGCGCTCCAGTAATGCCTTGAGCTTGGCTTGTTCACGGGCTTCAGGCAGTAGATTGGTAACCACCCCCAGGTTCGCCCGCGCCGCCTCATCATCGCTGCGATAGCGCAATGCGCGCTGGAAGGCCAGTCCGGAACGCTCCAATAAGACCGGTCTTGCATCGGGTGGCACGTTAGTCCCGGCGGATTTCGCCTGCTCAGCCAGTTGGAAGGCGGCACAACCCAAATTGTAAAACGCGGCCGCGGGATCAGTCGGCTGGCGCGTCGTTAGTTCGGCATATTTTTCAGCGGCAGCCTGGTACTGTCCGGCCCGGTAAAGTGCATTACCCGCATTGAAAAGACAATCATTCTGAAGTGCCGCCGTTTGGCCTTGCATGGCCGCCAGGTAAGCTTTGGCTGATTCGTGGTAGGAGCCCGTCCGGTACAGGTGCTGGGCGCGCCGCGCCCCTTCGCGGCCGATGCCGCCGTCGCCGCCTGCGCGGTGCTGTGTGTGGTCGAACCGGCGATGACCGGCATCGGCGGCGACTGCTTCGCGCTGATCGCGCCGAAGGGCTCGGGCGAGATCGTCGCGATGAACGGGTCCGGCCGGACGCCCGCCGCTGCCGAACTCGGCTGGTACCTGGAGCGTGGCATCAAGGAGATCGGCCTGACCGGCGACCCGCACGCCGTCACCGTTCCCGGCGCCATCGCCGCCTGGGCCGAATTGCTGGCGCGCTTCGGCAAGAAGGGCTTCGCCGAGTTGCTGGCTCCCGCCATCCGCTACGCCGAGGACGGCTACCCGGTGGCGTCGCGCGTCGGCTCGGACTGGATCGAGGAGACACCGCGTCTGCTGCAGCACCCGGTGAGCCGCGAGGTCATGCTGGTGAACGGCAAGGCACCGGCGATCGGCACCCGGCACCGCCAGCCGAGGCTCGCCGCCACCTTCCGGCGCATTGCCGAGCACGGGCGCGACGGCTTCTACACCGGGCCGGTGGCCGATGACATCGTCAGCCACCTGCGCTCGCTTGGCGGTCTGCACACCCTCGAGGACTTCGCCGCCGCCGAAGCCGAGTGGGTGACGCCGATCAAGACCACCTACCGTGGCCACGACGTCTATGAGTGCCCGCCGAACGGCCAGGGCATCTGCGCGCTGATGATTCTCAACATCCTGTCCGGCCATGACATCGCCGGCTTGTCGGAGGTCGAGCGGGTGCACCTGCTGGCCGAGGCCACCAAGCTCGGCTACGCCCAGCGCGACCGCTATGTCTCCGACCCGCGCCAAGTCGACGTGCCGGTGGACTGGCTGCTGTCAGAAGGCCACGCAAAGGGGCTGCGCGCGATGATCGATCCGGCGCGCGCCGGCGCCTTCCGGCCGAGCGACTTCCCAACCCACAAGGACACCATCTACCTGTCCTGCGTCGACGTCGACGGCACCGCGATCAGCTTCATCAACTCGCTGTTCTCCGGCTTCGGCAGCGCGATCATGGCCCCGGAATCGGGCGTGATGCTGCAGAACCGCGGACGGTCCTTCCGCATCGAGGAAGGCCACGCCAACGCCATCGCGCCGCGCAAGCGCCCGATGCACACCATCATCCCGGGCATGGTGGTGAAGGACGGAAAGGCGGTTGCGCCGTTCGGCGTGATGGGCGGGCAGTACCAGTCGACCGGCCACTCCAACTTCCTCAGCAACGTTCTCGACCTCGGCATGGACATCCAGGAGGCGATGGACGCCCCGCGCAGCTTCGCGCTCGCCGGCAAGCTGCAGGTGGAGAACACCTTCGCGCCCGCCACCCTCGCGGCACTCGAGGCCAAGGGCCATGCGCTGGAGCCCATGGAGAAGCCGCTCGGCGGCAGCCAGGCGGTGTGGATCGACCGCGCCAATGGCTGTCTGGTCGCCGGCTCCGACCCGCGCAAGGACGGCTGCGCGATGGGCTACTAGGAGCTTTCCTCATGGCACACCGGACCGCGATCATCGGCCTCGGCATCATGGGACGGCGGCTGCTCGACAACCTCGTCTTCCACCCGGCCTTCGACCCCGTCGCGCTGTGGGATCCGTCGGCCGAGGCCTGCGCCAAGGCCCGCGACGTGGCACCGAACGCGGCCGTGGTCGGCTCGGCCGAGGCGGCTATCGCCGCCGCCGACATCGTCTACCTCGCCTGCCCGCCGGCGCCGCGCAAGGCCTACGCGCTCGCCGCGGCGGCGGCCGGCAAGGCGGTGTTCCTTGAGAAGCCGCTCGGCGTCGACGTCGCCGAGAGCCGGGACCTGGTGGCGCGCCTCGCCGGGTCGGGCACCCCGGCGGCGGTGAATTTCACCCAGGCCTCGTCGCGCGGTTTCGAGGTGCTGCGGGGCGCGATCGACGGCGGCGAGACCGGCGACCTGTTGGGGATCGACATCGTCGTCACTTACCCGGCCTGGCCGCGCGCCTGGCAGGTCGATGCCGACTGGCTGCGGTTCCGGGCCGAGGGCGGCTACACCCGCGAGGTGATCTCGCACTTCCTGTTCCTGTCGGAGCGGTTCCTCGGCCCGCTGAGCCTGAAATGGGCGCGGCCGAGCTACCCGGCCGATGCCGCGCTCTGCGAGAGCGAGATCCTGGCCCGGCTGGAGACCGCCGACGGCCGCCCGGTCAACGTCCTTGGCTCGGTCGGCGGCGCCCAGCCGGACCGCCAGGAGGTCACCGTCAAGGGGGCGAAGGCCAGCTTCCGCTTCACCGAGTTCTACCAGCTCTGGAAGTCGTCCGGCGGCGAGTGGAAGGCGGCGTACGACTTCCCGATCGACCCGCGCCGCGACTCCCTGCAGCGCCAACTCGGCGAGCTCGGCAAGTGCGCGCGCGGCGAGAAGCACCGGTTGGCGACCCCTGAGGAGGCGTTGCGCGTGCAGGTCCTGGTCGAGGGGATGCTGGCGGGAAGGGTCTGATCGTCTTCCGGCGATCCTTCGCGGCTCGCTACGCTCTCACCTCAGGGCGCAAGACAATAGTTCGTTGAAGGGGCGCCCGTCGATCGGCCGCCAGCTGTGCAACACGGCGCCCGAGGCGGCATCGAAGGCAAAGACGTCGCCGCCGCTGTCAGCGTCGGGACCCAGGGCAACGCGCGGGCCCGGGTCATGCGCTCGCGCCCACGCTCGGACAGCGGCCACTCGGTCACCGGCACCGCCAGGTCGATGACGACGTTCGGGTGGCTGACGAAATAGAGGGTGCGCGACGGCACGGCCTCACTCCGCCGCGGCGGCCTCCTGCACG
>CAYNFA010000555.1:0-3453 GCA_964396345.1 uncultured Thalassobaculum sp. | reverse complement strand
AACCTCGACTTCGCCGACATCCGCACGGTGATGAGCGAGATGGGCAAGGCGATGATGGGCACCGGCGAGGCGTCGGGCGAGAAGCGCGCCATCGACGCCGCCGAGGCGGCGATCAACAACCCGCTGCTCGAGGACACCACGATGAAGGGGGCCAAGGGCGTGCTCATCAACATCACCGGCGGCTTCGACATGACGCTTTTCGAGGTCGACGAGGCGGCCAACCGGATCCGCGAGGAGGTCGATTCCGACGCCAACATCATCTTCGGCTCGACCTTCGACGAGAAGATGGACGGCATGATGCGGGTGTCGGTGGTCGCCACCGGCATCGCCACCGAGGGCCAGGCCATCAAGCCGCGCCCGCAGCTCTCGCTGGTCCGCGCCCAGGCCGCCCGGATCGCCGAGAAGGCGGCCCAGGCCGAAGCCTCGTCGCCGATGCCGATCACCGCCCAGGGCGTCGGCCACGGCGTGACCCAGACCGTGCCACAGCCGGCGGCCGCGGTGTCGGCGATGTCGACCCTCGACATCAGCCGGCAGGCCGCCAGCGGCATCGGCGAGTTGACCATGCCGGACATGCCGTCCGCCGCCGAGGCGCACGGCGCGCTGGCGCTCGACCTGCTCGACAGCCAGCACGAATCCGACGCCGGAATCGCCCAGGCCCAGCCGTCGGTCGACGAGCGGCCGTTCATCGCCCCGGCGGCCCAGGTGCCGCCGCGGCGCGCCGAGACCGCGCCGCGCACCGCCGACGCGTTCCGCGCCAGCGACCTGGTGAACGCCGCCCCGCGGCCGGAACCGGCTCGCGGCCGTGGCCAGAGCCTGTTCCGGCAGATCACCGGCCTCGGCCTGAAGGCCGACAAGCCGGAGCCGGCACCGGCAGCGGCACCGGCAGCGGCACCGCGCGTCGAGGCCCAGCGGCCGGCCGCCCAGCCGCCGCAGGCGCAGCCGTCGCAGGCCCCGCAGCCGCGCCTCGGCGCGCTGAACCCAGGCGACCGCGTGCGGCCGAGCCAGTCGGAAGACGAGATGCTCGACATCCCGGCCTTCCTGCGCCGGCAGGCGAACTGAGGAGCCTGCGCCGGCGGGCGAACTGAGGAGAACGTCGCGGATCGCCTTGCAACCCATTGGAATCCGCGACGTTTCACCGTAACACTCGGTAACAAAGAGTGAATTGAGAGCCCCGGCAGGTGTTGCTACATCTACCGGGGCTTCTTTTCGAGTCCCGATGCTCGACGCCCAAAACGGCATCCGGAAGGCGAACGAATGGCAACCAGGACACAGTTTTCCGGCGGGTACCCGACCGGGCTTCGGCAGAAGACGCTGAAGCGCGCGATCCCCTGCCGCGGTGTCGGCCTGCATTCCGGCGCGACCGTCTCCATGCTGCTGCGCCCGGCCGAGGCCGACCGCGGCATCCGCTTCCTGCGCACCGACGTTACCGACCGCGATCCCTGGATCGCAGCCCGCTACGACCAGGTCGTGGACACCCGGCTGTGCACCGTGATCGGCAACGATGACGGCGTGCGCGTCGGCACCATCGAGCACCTGATGGCGGCGCTGGCCGGCTGCGAGATCGACAACGCGGTGATCGAGATCGACGCCGCCGAGGTGCCGGTCATGGACGGCTCCTCCGAACCCTTCGTGTTCCTGATCGAGTGCGCCGGCACGGTGGAGCTGAACGCCCCGCGGCGCGCCATCCAGGTCCGCAAGCCGGTGACTGTCGGCGACTCCCGGCGCGGCCTGACCCTGTCGCCCGCCGACGCCTTCTCGGTCGATTTCGAGATCGACTTCGCCAGCCCGGTGGTGTCGCACTCGACCCTCGACGTCCGACTGGTCAACGGCACATTCAAGCGCGAGATCGCCAAGGCCCGCACCTTCGGCTTCCTCAAGGACGCCGAGAAGCTGCGCGCCATGGGCCTGGCGCTTGGCGGCTCGTTGGAGAACACCGTGGTGGTCGACGGCGACCGCGTGCTGAACGAGGAAGGCCTGCGCTTCGACGACGAGTTCGTGCGCCACAAGGTGCTGGACTGCGTCGGCGATCTGTATCTGGCCGGCGCCCCGATCCTGGGCCGGGTGACCGCTACCAAGTCCGGCCACCACACCAACAACGAGGCGCTGCGCGCCCTGTTCGCCGACCCGACCGCCTACGCCATGGTCGGGATGCCGGAGTCCGCGACCGCCTACGCCGAGGCGCTGCCGGCTACGGCCTGAAGCTCGCAGCAGACGACGCCGTGATCCGCGAGGAAGAGCGGCCCATCGGCAGGGTGCCAGTTCGGCCGACATCCCTCCTGGACGTTCTCGCGGGTTTGACGCCGATCGATGACGAGGTCCTGGCCGTCGAGGATCGACCTGCCGAACCCGCTATTCCAGTAGCTATTCCATTCCTATTTCGGTGACTATTTCGGTGCCTAATACCAATCTGCGCTGATTAAAACCCATGAGCCCACTTCCTGGTGCCGATGGACATGATGGCCCACGGTTGTTCGACGAGCTTGTTCCAGGCGTCGGCGCTGAGGTCGACGATGTCCTCGAAGGAGGCGGTGTCGAATTTGAAGTGCAACGGTCTGTGGCTTGGTCTGCTCATCGGCGACTAGCTTGCGGAAGACTTCGTTCGGTGTGAGGAAATCGAGGATTTTTCGGGGTCTGTCGTTGAGGCGCTCGGCAATGTCATTGAGGTGCAGCTGGGAGTGGCCGCTGAGATCGGTGCCTTTGGGGAAATACTGCCGGATCAAGCCATTGGCGTTTTCGTTGCTGGGTCGCTGCCATGGGCTGTAGGGGTCGGCGAAGTAGACCTTGATGCCGGTGTTCCGCGTCAGCTCGGCGTGGCGGGCCATTTCGGTCCCGCGGTCGTAGGTAAGCGTCTTGCGCAATGTCGCGGGGATGGCATCGAAGGCGCGCTCGAAAGCACAGCGGGTGGTGTCAGAATCAAGCGCCTCCATGCGGGCGAGCAGAACAAGGCGGCTGGTGCGTTCGACCAGGGTACCGACGGCCGAGCGATTTGCCGCCCCCTTGATCAGGTCGCCCTCCCAATGGCCGGGGATCAGCCGTTGGACGACGTCTTCGGGCCTGGCCGCGATCTTGACATCGTCGGTGACGAAGCCGCACCGATCGGTACCGCGCGATCGTGGGTATTTCGGTGGTGGGTATTTCGGTGACAGTGGTGAGGTGCACCCCGACGCTGAGACACGGAAATCAGTGACAGTTCTCGGTGAGCGCGACAGCAGCCGGGTATTTCGGTGACAGGTATTTCGGTGACAGTGCATTAAATTGACGGCGCCCATTCCTGTCGTCATGATGCCCGTATGGCCCGTTTGGCGCGCACGGTTGTCCCCGGCATCCCGCACCACGTCACGCAGCGTGGCAACGGCCGGGCGCCGACCTTCTTCGCGGACGCCGACTACCGCTTCTACCTGGAGCGGCTCGGGGAGCGTTGCCGTGCGGCCGGGGGCGGCGTGTGGGCCTGGG
>CAYNFA010000554.1:0-3462 GCA_964396345.1 uncultured Thalassobaculum sp. | reverse complement strand
CTGCGATTGCTTTGCCGATAATTTCTTCGGAAACGCCGAAACCGTATGCTGGTGCGGTATCAATCAGGCTTACACCGGCGTCGATCGCGGCGTGTATTGCTTTGATGGAGTCATTTTCATCGGTTCCGCCCGACATCCAGCCGCCGAGCGCCATCCCGACCAGCGTCGACGACAGCACCAGTCCGACCCGGGTGCCGGCTTCGGACGAGGGGAAGTACTGCCGCACGATCAGCGCGTAGGTCGGCACGATGCCGCCTTGAGAAAGCCCGAACAGCGCCGACACCACGTACAGCGAGACAAGGCCGTCGAACGGCAGGAACAGCAGCAGCGACAGCGCCTGCAGGAACGACGCCAGCAGCAGGGTGCGCAGCGCTCCGATGCGGTCGGCGATGCCGCCGAACGCCAGCCTGCTGATGATCCCCGTCCCGAGCATCAGCGACAGCATCTCGGCGCCGCGCGCCGTGCCGTAGCCGAGGTCGCTGCAGTACGCCACGATGTGCACCTGGGGCATCGCCATGGCGACGCAGCAGCTGACACCCGCCACCAGCAGCAGGGCCTGCAGGGCGCCCCGCGACAACCCGCCGGTCTGCAAGGCCGGACGCGCGCCGGCGACCGGGGCCGGAGCGGGCGCCGGGTTGGTGGACGTCGTCGGCGGCGGCCGGCGCCGCAGCGTCGCGGACAGCGGGATCAGCGTGACCAGGCAGAACGCCGCGATCACCAGATGGGTTTCCCGCCAGCCGATGGTTTCCATCAGGTGCTGAACGATCGGCGGCCAGACCGTGCCGGCGAGGTAGCTGCCGCTGGCGCCGATCGCGACGGCGATCCCGCGACGGCGGGCGAACCAGTGCGAGACGTCGGAAATGATCGGCCCGAACGTGGCCGAGCTGCCGAACATGCCGATCAGCACGCCCTGTGCGAGAGCGAACTGCCACAGGCTTGTCGCCTGGCTGGAGGCGGCGTAGCCGAGGGCGAGCGCCACCGTGCCGGCGCGCAGCGGGACCAGGATGCCGAAGCGGTCGGCCAGCCGCCCCATCGCGATTCCGCCGATCGCGAACCCGACCATGGTGAGCGTGTACGGCAGTGACGCGTCGGCGCGGGCCACGCCGAACTCCGCCTCGACCGCCGGCAGGGTCACCACGACCGACCACAACCCGACGCCGCCGATCATGCTGATCAGCAGCGACATCGTCAGCCGGTACCAGGCGTACGGACTGTCCACGTCCGCCGCCGTCCCAGTCGCGGCGCGGTCGACCGTCGTCACGATGGCTTGCCCTTCCGAGGAATGGGGACGCCCGGAGCCGGGCGCCTCCGCACCGGCGTCCGCCAGCGCGACGCAACACGTTATCGATGCCGTCAACGGCCGACAACAGGAACGGCGACCGCGGCCGGCGCGTCCCGACGGCCGGCACCAAACCCTTGGGCAAGTCACTCGTCATGCGGTTGTTTAAAGATGGCGGCGCTGGGCCCGCGGTGGCCACCGGCACCCAGGTGTTCGAGTTTGCCAACAGCTTCGCCCAGGTCCGGCCAACGACCTGATCAACGGCGACTACGCCGCCGCGGTCGACACGATCTCGGCCCAGGTCGGCGCGATGCTTGACGCAAACCGCCTCAAGGCCGAGGCGGCGGCCAGCGCCCCGGGTCAGCGCGCGCCGAGATGCAGTCGGTCAGGCGGCCGATCTGTCGCGCAACGCCGCGACGTTGCGCGGGCAGGTCGAAGGGTTCCTGGGTCGGATCCGCGCGGCGTGACCGGTCCAGGCCGCCGGGTCTACTGACGGCCGGCGACCAGTTCCGGCGATCGCCGGGCCGGGCGATCGCCGGCCGAACGCGCCGCCATCCAGTCGTCCAGCCGGCGGATTTCGTCTGCGGTCATGCGCAGTCCGAGCTTGCTGCGCCGCCAGACCACATCCTCGGCCCGGACCGCCCATTCGCTGTCCATGAGATAACGGATCTCGGCCTCGGTGAGGCCGGCCCCGAAGTCGTCACCGAGGTCGGCCACGCACCCGGCGATCCCGACCACGCCGCCGACGCGCGTTCCGTACGCCCTTACCAGCCGCCGCGCGGCGGCGTGGTCGAGATCCGGGATCTGCGCCCTCAAGGTGGCGACCAGCGCGTCCACGCCGCGTGGCTCGAAATCGCCGCCCGGCAGGGGCGCGGAAGCGGTCCAGGACGGCCCGAGCTCCGGAAAGCCGCGTCTCAGGTAATCCATGGCCGATTCGGCAAGGCGTCGGAACGTGGTGATCTTGCCGCCAAACACGCTGAGCGCCGGCGCACCCCGGCTCTCCGACCATTCCAGCACATAGTCGCGCGTCGCCTCCTGGGCCTTTCCGGCGCCGTCGTCGTAAAGCGGCCGCACGCCCGAATAGGTCCACACCACGTCCGCCGGCGACACCGGCGCCTGGAAGTACTCAGCCGTCAGGCGGCAGAGATAGGCGATCTCATCGTCGCCGATCGCCGCCGCCCCAGGCTCGCCGCGGTAGTCCTCGTCGGTGGTGCCGATCAGCGTGAACGCACCCTCATAGGGAATCGCGAAGACGATCCGGCCGTCGGAGTTCTGGAAGATGTAGCAGCGGTCGTGGTCGTAGACCCGCGGCACCACGATGTGACTGCCTTTGACCAGGCGCACGGCGCTGCCGGAATTCACACCGAGCCGACCGCCGAGGACATCGGCGACCCAGGGGCCGGCGGCGTTGACGATCGCCCGCGCCCGGACAGCCCGCTCGCCGTCGGGGCCGCGCAGCCTGGCGACCCAGAGGCCGCCTTCGACGGCGGCGTCGACCAGCGCGGTCCGGGTCAGGATCTCGGCCCCGCGCTCGCGCGCGTCCATTGCGTTGAGGATCACCAGCCGGGCGTCCTCCACCCAGCAGTCGGAGTATTCGAATCCGAGCCGATACTCCGCTTTGAGCGGCGCACCGACCGGCGAGCGGTCGAGATCGATCACCCTGGTGCCGGGCAGCAGGTCGCGCCCGCCCAAATTGTCATAGAGGAACAGGCCGAGCCGGAGCAGCCAAGCCGGCCTGAGCCCGCGGTGATGCGGCAGAACGAACCGCAGCGGCCAGATGATGTGCGGGGCCGCCCGCATCAGCACCTCGCGCTCCTTGAGCGCCTCTCGGACCAGCCGGAACTCGTAATGCTCCAGGTAGCGCAGGCCGCCATGGAGCAACTTGGTGCTGGCCGACGACGTGGCCGACGCAAGATCGCCCTTCTCCGCCAGCAGCACCGACAGCCCTCGCCCGGCGGCGTCGCGAGCGATCCCGGCCCCGTTGATGCCGCCGCCGACGACCAGAACGTCGACACTCGCCGATGAGCTGTCCACCTGTCCTCCGAAGCCGGATTGCCCCCTGCCGGAGCCGGACCGCATTTTCGATATACAATTACGGAGTGGTACAGGACGCCAGAAATTTTCGCAAACGCAATAGCGGTGTCAAACTTCCGCCGTCACCAGCCGCACGTTGTGATGCCGGA
>CAYNFA010000553.1:0-3464 GCA_964396345.1 uncultured Thalassobaculum sp. | reverse complement strand
CCTCGACGTTGGGTCAGGACGTGGTCGATGCGTTCCTTCAAGGCATTCTGCGACACCGGCTTGGTCAGATAGCCGTCGACCCGCAACTCCTTGGCCGCCAGCACGGTATCGTGCTGCTTGTCGGCGGTGAGGAAGATCACCGGTACCCGAGACAGCTGCTCATGGCCGAGAGCGCGCAGCTTCCGCAAGAACATGATTCCGTCAACCGGCTCCATGTGGATGTCGCAGAGGATCAAGCTCGGGCGCACCCGCAGGATCTCCTTGAAGCCCTCGACCCCGTCGGCGGCCTCGTTGATCAGCTTGAAGCCGATCTGGCGCAGCAGACGGCAAATGATCTGGCGAATGTAGGTCTCGTCCTCGAGCACCAGCACCCGGAGGTTCTCGTACGGAAGCTCGGCCTTCGGATCGAACATCATCATCTTCCGGCGTAACGGAGAATCGAGGGCAGCGTCTCGCGGAGCTCCATGAGCGTCGGCTCCAGCACCTCGGCCATGATCTGCGCGGTGTCGAGGTCGCCGGCGTCCAGGAAATCCTGGACGTCCGAGGCAATCCGCCCTAGGCGAATGGCCCCGACCGAGAGTGTCGCGCCCTTCAGCCCATGCACGATGTCGCGGGCCCGCCGGGCGTCGCCGTCGGCCAGCGCAGCGGCGATCTCCGCGATCCGCGGCCCCCAGCTGTCGCACGCTGCCGCCACCAGCCGCCTGGCCTCGTCGTCAAGCCTGCCCGAGCCGTCGCCGAGCGCGTCCAGGTCGAAGATGTCGGCGTCCCAGTCCGGCGGCGCGCCCTCGGTCGCCGGGGCGGGCGCGGCGACGGCGGGCCGGCGCAGCACCAAGGCCTGCGGCAGGTGCTGGAGCAGGGTCGCGCCGAGCTTGCGGCTGTCGATCGGCTTGGTGAGATACCCGTCCATGCCGGCGTCGCGGCAGGCCTGTTCGGCCCCCGACATCGCGTCGGCGGTCAACGCCACGATCGGCAGTCGTAGAGCGGTGCCCTCCTCCAGCCGACGGACCGCGCGGGCGAGGTCGCAGCCATCCATTTCCGGCATGTGGCAGTCGGTCAGCAGCAGGCCATACCCGGTGTCCGCGGTCTCCAGCATCGACAGCGCGACGCGTCCGTTCTCGGCCATCTCGCAGGCCATGCCCATTCGGGAGAGCAACTGGCGGATCACCGCCTGGTTGGTCTCGTTGTCCTCGGCGACCAGGATGAGGGCGCCGGCGGCGCGCGCCTCCTCGATCTCGGGGGGCGCGAACGAAAGATCCTCGCGCTGGTCGGCTTCGACCGCGTCGGCCGCCTCCAAGCCGATCGCCACTGCCACCGCGCGCCACAGCATCCGGCTCGACAACGGCAGGGTCAGCAGCACCGAGGCCGCCGTCCTGATGCCCGTGGGAAGCGCGCCCAGCTCGGAGCGCCGGCCGACCAGCGCCACCAAGCCGCGGTGCCGTTCGAGCCCGGCGACGGCCAGATCGGGGGTCCGGCAATCCACGACCAGCAGATCGGCGTCGCCGGCAGCCGCCACCTCGGGCGCTCGGGCGATCCGGACCACCCCGGTAGCCCGAAGACTGCGTTCGGCGAGGTCGTTCACGGCGTCCGACAAACCGACCAGGCAAACCGACGCGTTCGAGAGGTCGGACGGGTAGCGCGGTGGCTCCGCGGCGTCGGGATCGAGCGGCAGTTCGACCCAGAACGTCGAGCCGACGCCCGGGGTGCTGTCGACACCGATGCGTCCGCCCATGAGCTCGCACAGGGTCCGGCAGATCGACAGGCCGAGGCCGGTGCCGCCGTATTTCCGCGACGTCGAGGTGTCGGCCTGAACGAAGGCCTGAAAAAGCTTGCCGCAGGCCTCCGGCGACAGGCCGATTCCGGTGTCGGTGACCTCGAAGCGCAGCCAGCGGCCGGCATCGTCGAGGGCGGTCGTCCGGATCCCGATCGCGCCCCGCTCGGTGAACTTGACCGCGTTGCTGCCGAGGTTCAGCAGCACCTGGCGGATCCGGGTAGGATCGCCGAGACGGGCGTCAACCAGGGACGGATCGATGTCAACGAGCAGATCCAGGCCCTTATCCTCGGCGCGCGCGGCCAGCAACTCGGCGGAGCCGCCGACGACCTCCGAGAGCGAGAACCCGACCCGCTCGATCTCGAGCTTTCCGGCCTCGATCTTCGAGAAATCGAGGATGTCGTTAATGATGGTCAGCAGCGCGGTCGCGGAATCGCCAATGATCCGGGCCATCCGCTTCTGCTCGGCGTCCAGGCGGGTCAGGGACAGCAACTCGGCCATCGACATCACGCCGTTCATGGGCGTGCGGATCTCGTGGCTCATGGTCGCCAGGAAGCTGGACTTGGCGCGCGTGGCCGCCTCGGCGGCGTCCCTGGCGTCGATCAGCTCGGCCTCGGCCCGGCGGCGGGCCGTCGCCTCCACCCGCAGCCTGACGGCGTAGCTGGCGACCGTGCCGAACACGACGATCGCCAGAAACACCAGGACCACGTTGCGCTGAACGCCGGACACGGCGCTCGCCAGGACCGCCTCAAGGTCGCGCGCCAGGAACAGCTGAAGCGGCATGGCCGTGGTCGGATCGAGTTGCACCTTTGTGGCGAGGAAGGTTCGTCCCTCGGCTTCGACCGCGGTGATGGCGCTGGGCACGGCGATCGAGCGGACGACGATGCTCTCAAAGCTGTCGGGCCGTCGGTAGCGGGCCAGAAACGCCTCGGTGTCGCGGTCCAGCTCGGCCGCCCGGGTGATGAAATCAGGGTGGCCGATCACCTTGTCGCCGAGGTCGGTCGCGAACACCACCTCGCCCAGCTCCGCGAGTTCGCCGGAGGTCGTAACGAGGGTCCGCGACAGGGAGCCGATCGACAGGTCGACCCCGAAGACCGCCCACAGCGCACCGGACTGATCGTAGATCGGTCGGGCATAGGTGACGCCGAGTTGACCGCTTGACGAGAACACATACGCATCGGTCCAGATCGGCAACCCGCTGTCAGCCGCCCCTCGGTACCAGGGCCGGCGCCGCGGATCGTAGACCTGCCCGTCGACCGCCACCGGGCTCCACCCATCGCTCGCGGGTTCGAACTGCTCCCAGCGGCCGATCCCATCGCTGTCCGGCCTGTCGATGATCCGGCGCCGGACGGTGCCGCCGGCGGCCGGATCCGAGGCCGCCTCGCCGGCCAGAATCAGATCCTGGAGGTGCAGGAACCGTCCGTCGGGGAACCCGAGAAACGCCCCGTTCACCTGCTCGAAGATCCGGACCGGGCCGTTCACCAGGGCGAAAAAATGCTCGGCCAGGTCGTCACCGTCGCGACGTCGCAGCCCGGAGTCGACCACGCTGCTGCTGAGCGTCAAAGCCGGTTGGAAAACATGGTTGAGGGCGCGCACAAAAGCTTCCGACGCCCGGCGGAGATCATCCGAGGCTTCGGCGACGAGATCGTCCTTTTCGCGCTGATAGACCCAGTATGAAACGACGCCGCCGGCACCG
>CAYNFA010000552.1:0-3465 GCA_964396345.1 uncultured Thalassobaculum sp. | reverse complement strand
TGGCCCGCGCGGTGGCCGGCCGGATGATCGGCGGGCCGGGCTACGTCGCCGTCCTCGGCTCGGCGCTGATGGGCACGATCTCCGGGTCGACCGTCGCCAACGTGGCCGCCACCGGGGTGATCACCATTCCGATGATGAAGCGGGCCGGATTTCCGCCGAAATTCGCGGCCGCCACCGAGGCGGCGGCGTCCACCGGCGGGCAGATCATGCCGCCGATCATGGGCGCCGGGGCCTTCGTGATGGCCTCCTACACCAACATCCCTTACCTGACGATCGTCGCGGTCTCGCTGCTGCCGGCGCTGCTCTATTTCTGGTCGGTCGCCTGCTACATCCGGATCGAGGCGAAGCGCGGCCGGATGCAGGTGCTCGACGAGGGCGCTCCGCCGATCGCCACGGTGTTCCGGCGCGGCGGCCTGCAGTTCTTCCTGCCGGTCGGCGTGCTCATCGGGTTGCTGATCGCGGGATTCACCCCGACCTACTGCGCCGGTGCCGCGATCGCCGCGCTGATCGCCACGTCCTGGCTGCGCAAGGGCTACGGTATGGGCCCGCGCGAGGTGTTCGAGGCGCTCGCCAAGGGCGCTTCCGACATGATCCTGACGGCCGTCCTGCTGGTCGGCGTCGGTGTCGTCATCAACGCCATCGCCACCACCGGGATCGGCAACACCTTCTCGCTGATGATCAACGACTGGGCCGGCGGCAACCTGATGGTCGCGCTCATCCTGATCGCGCTGGCCTCGCTGGTGCTCGGCATGGGATTGCCGGTGACGGCGTCCTACGTGGTGCTGGCCACCCTGTCGGCGCCGGCGCTGGCCGACCTGATCGCCCAGTCGAACCTGATCGACGCCATCGAGTCCGGCCAGCTCAGCGACCAGGCGAAGGCCACGCTGATGCTGCTGGCGCCCGACCGGATGGCCGAGATCGGGCTGCCGATGGCGCGCGAAGCCGCCACCGAGCTGGTCGGGCTTATCCCCGCCGACTTCGTGCACGTCTTCAAGCAGCAGGCCCTGCCGCCCGAGGTGCTGACGACCATCCTGCTGTCGGCGCACATGATCATCTTCTGGCTGAGCCAGGATTCCGGCGTCACCCCGCCGGTCTGCCTGACCGCCTTCGCCGCCGCCGCGATCGCCCGAACGCCGCCGATGGCGACCGGATTCGTCGCGTGGAAGCTCGCCAAGGGCCTCTATATCGTGCCGTTCCTGTTCGCCTACACGCCCATGCTGGCCGGCAACATGTGGTACGACCTGGAGGTCGCGTTCTTCGCGTTCTTCGCCATCTACGCGCTGGCCGGCGCGATCGACGGCCATCTCGAGGCGCCGGTCGGCTGGCTCATGCGGGCGGTGCTGCTCGGTCTCGGGGTGGCGATGATGTGGCCGGAGGCGCGGTGGCTGCACCTGTCGGGCCTGGCGGTGTTCGCCGCCTGCTTCGCCGTCAACCTCAGGGCCGCACGCGCGATCGATCGCCAGGACCGCCGGGAGTCCGTGGCCGTCCCCTGATCATCGTCCGTCCGACGGCTACCGGCAGCTGGCGTCGTACAGCCAGGCGTCGTTGGCGCGCCGAGCGAACACTTCAATCGCCTGGTCGGTGGTCGTGTAGCAGCTGAAGATCGGGATGGTGACGAAGTTGGTCAGCACGAACGAGACCGCGCCGTTGCCGTAGGTGGTGCCGGACAGGCAGAGACGACTGGTCTCGTTGCGGGCCAGACGGAACGAGGCGCGCTCGCGGGACTTCAGCAGCACCCGGCCGGTGATGCTGAACGGCGCCCGGTTGCGCACCACCACGCAGACGTCGCCGGTGTATTCCGGTCCGGTGGGCGGTTTCACCTCGCGCAGATTGGTCGGCCCCTCGGACTGCGCGGTCGGCTGCTCCTCGCATCCGGTGAGAAGGCCGAGGGCGAGGGTGGCGGCGGCCAGGGCGTTGCGGAGAGCGATCATGGGCGGACTCTGGCCGTTTCGGCCGGCCGCCGCAATCGCACGGTCGCGTGTGCGACTATTGAGCGCCGGTCGAGCGCCTCCGAGAACGCGGGTCGAGGGCGTCGCGCAGGGCGTCGCCCAGCAGGTTGACGCTCACCACGGTCGCGAAGATCAGCATCCCGGGCCATACCGCGAGGCGCGGGCTTTCCCAGATCAGTTCCTGCGCGCCGGTCAGCATGTTGCCCCAGGACGGCGTCGGCGGCCGGATGCCGAGACCGAGGAAACTGAGGACGCTCTCGAACAGGACGACGTTGCCGACCGCCAGGGTCGCCGCCACCAGGATCGGCGCGGCGGCGTTCGGCAGGACGTGCCGGACCGCGATCCGCAACGGCGAGTAGCCGAGCGCGTGGGCGGCCTGCACGAAGTCGCGGCGCCTGAGGCTGAGCGTCGCCGCCCGGACCAGCCGCGCGGTGGTCGGCCAGCCGACCAGCGTCACCAGGATGACCAGCCGGCCAAGCAGCACGGTGTCGGACGCCGCCGCCTCTGGCGACAAGCCGAGCTTGGTCAGGTCGACGGCGGCCAGCACGATCAGCAGCGGCAGCAGCGGCAGCGCGATCACCCCGTCGGCGAGGCGCATCAGCAGGGCATCGACCCGTCCGCCGAGATACCCTGGCGGCCAGCCCGATCGCGGTACCGATGGCGGACGCGGCCAGCGCCGCCACCACCCCGACCGTCAACGACACCCGCCCGCCGTAGAGCAGGCGCAGCAACAGGTCGCGGCCGAGCTCGTCGGTGCCCAGCGGATGCTCGGGCGAGGGCGGTTGCAGCCGGTCGAACAGATCGACCGCCTCGGCGTCGAGCCCGAGGGCCGCCTCCAGCAGCGGTGCCGCCGCCGCCGCCAGCGCCAGCGTGCCGAGGACGCCGGCGGCGACCGTCGCACCGGGGCCGAGCCGCCGGATCACGGGGCGGTCTCGGCGCGGTAGGTGATCCGCGGGTCGAGGCGGGCGTAGGCGACGTCGGCGGCGAGGTTGCCGAGCAGGGTGGCGGCGGCGGCGACCAGCAGTCCGACCAGCGCCAAATTGTAGTCGTTGCCCATGACGGAATCGTAGATCGTCTTGCCCATGCCCGGCTGCGCGAACATCGTCTCGGTCACCAGCGCGCCCGACACCAGGCTGCCGAGGTCGAGGCCGAGCAGCGTGACCACCGGCAGCAGGGCGTTGCGCAGCGCGTGCCGCGTCGTCACGACGCGCTCGCTCAACCCCTTGGCGCGGGCGGTCCGGACGTAGTCCTCGCCGAGCGCCTCGATCAGGGCGGCGCGCAGGTGCCGGGTGTAGGCGGCGACGCTGGCGGCGGCCAGCGTGGCGACCGGCAGCACCAGGTGACGGGCGCGGTCCAGCACACCGCCGCTGCCGTCGCCGCTGGCGGTGCCGCCGGCCGGCAGCCAGCCCAGCACCACCGCGAACAGCAGGATCAACAGCAGGGCCAGCCAGAACGGCGGCAACGAGATGCCGGCGAAGCAGACCAGGTTGACCCCGCGGTCGACGAATCCCCCGGG
>CAYNFA010000551.1:0-3469 GCA_964396345.1 uncultured Thalassobaculum sp. | reverse complement strand
TCACACCTGATGGCAACGTCGGCCATCAACTCGTCCTCTCCCGCGGCCATCCCCGTCCCTCCTCGACCGTCGCGATCGTCCAATCCGCTCGCGCGACGGCGACATTAAGGAGGCTGCCGCGGGCTGTCGAGCCGGCTACCCAGCCGCCTGGGGCGCCCCGGCCGCCGCCGGCTGCCGGGCCTCGCGGCCGAGACGCGGGTGGATGCGCCGGGCCAGAAGCGCCAACGCCAGCGTCACACCGCCGCCGACCACGAACACCACCGGCAATTCGAAGAACCGCAGCAGGATCGAGAGCACGCCCGGCGGCACGATGTCGGCGACATCGCGGTAGGTCGAGTAGACGGTCGTCATCTCGGACCGCTCGTTCCGCCGGACCGCGAACAGGAACAGCATGTTGCCGCCGGCGTCGATGGCGCTCATCCCGAGGGCGGCGCACACGATCATGGCGACGCCAACCCAGGGATGGCCGCCGGACATGGCCACCAGGAAAGTCGCCGCCGACGCCAGCAGATAGCCGGCGACGAACACCCGGCGGATGCCCTCGCGGCGCACCAACCGGCCGGTCAGCGGCGTCAGGAACAGGAATCCGGTGCCGATCGAGACCACCGCCCCGCCAACCTCGGGCCCGAGCCCGTTCTCGATGGCGTAGACCGGCACATAGATGAAGAACACCACCCACCACACGTTGCGTCCGGTGGTCATGACCCAGGCGAGACGCAGGCGCGGCTGCGCGAAGAACCGCCGGACATAGGCGAGCGGAGTCGGCACCGGGACCGCCGCCTGCACCACCGCGGGGTTCTCGGTAATTCGCAGGAACCAGAAGTACCCGAGCGCCACCAGGGCGACGCCGCCCGATGCCAAATACGGCGCCTCGTACCCGACATGCTCGCCCAGCCAGACGCCGAGGAAGGGACCGCTGCACCAGGCCGCCGCCGAGTAGAACAGCCGCATCGGTTCCGACCGGCTCAGATCCTTCTTGGCGATGAAGTCGAGGATGTAGAGGCTGAGGCAGACGGTGACGGCGACCGTGCCGATGGCGCGCACGATCATCCCGGCCATGAAGCCTTCCAGCACCGGCACCACGAACAGCGTCGGCGCCAGCGCCAGGCCGAGGAATCCGAGCGAGTACACCCAACGCCGCGCCGTCTTGCGGACCAGCCAGGGGATGCCGAGACTGGCGGCAAGCGCGCAGAGACTCGCTGCAAAGAAAGCGGAACTGACGCTGCCGGCGTCGCCGAGATACCGCAGCGCCTGGATCGGGATGACCGTCGCCAGCAGCGCCCGGGCGAAGGACTCGAGCGCGAACAGCACCGCGAACGCCTCGGCGCCGGGGGTCCCGAGCCGCTTGAGAAAGACGGGACGTCCCAACTGCATCGTAAGGCCGGCGTTTCTACGTTGCGGGAATCAAGCCATTAGGCGCCGGCCGGCAATCGACGCCAAGCGGTTTCGGTAGGGAGGAACAGCTCCTCTCGGTGCCCCTGGCAGCCGGAAACACCCTACGAGGACCGGCTGGTTTCGAGCTTCTGGAACTTCGTGGGCGGGAACAGCGTTCAGGTTTTTCCAAGATGTCGCGCCGCGTCGTCACGACGCTCTCAGGAAGGATTCGACGATGAAGACCGTTCAGGCGACCGTTATCCTCGGTGGGGTCTTGGCGCTCGCCGCTTGCGGTGAGTCGCGGTCGGATCGGGTATCCGGCGGTGCCGCCACCGGAGCCGCCGCGGGCGCCGCCACCGGTGCCATATTTGGCGGCATCGGGGCTATCCCCGGCGCGCTGATCGGCGCCGGGGTGGGTCCCGGCACCGGCGCGGTCACCGAAAAGGACGACGTCGACCTCGGCGAGCCGGTCTGGAAGCGCTGACCGTCACGACCCTCTCGGTCTCCAGCCCTCGTCCTTCCCACCTGGCGTTGCTATCGTTCGGGTAACGGCGCACGCGACGCGCCGACCGACGCCAAGGAGGGGTCCGAATGCTGCGCGGCCTGATGATGGATCGCCCTTTGCTGGTTTCCGGCATCATCGACTACGCGGCAGAAATCCGCTCCGATACCGAGGTGGTGTCAGCGCGCGTCGAGGGCGACCTACACCGCTACACCTACGCCGAGGCGCGCCGTCGTATCGCCCAGTTGGCGCATTGGCTGCGAGAGTACGGGATCACGCCGGGCGACCGGGTGGCGACGCTCGCCTGGAACGGTTACCGCCATTTCGAGCTGTACTACGCCGTGGCCGGCATCGGCGCGGTTTGTCACACCATCAATCCCCGGCTGTTCCCCGACCAGATCGCCTACATCGTGAATCACGCCGAGGACCGGCTGCTGTTCCTCGACACCACCTTCGCGCCGCTGGTGGAGAAGCTGTCCGACCGCCTGCCGCCGAATTTGCGGACGGTGGTGATGGCCGACCGGAAGGACATGCCGGCAACCGGGCTGGCTGACGCGCTCTGCTACGAGGAACTGCTGGCCGGGCGACCGCAGACGATCGAGTGGCCGGACCTCGACGAGAACGCCGCCTGCGGGCTCTGCTACACCTCCGGAACCACCGGCAATCCCAAGGGCGTGCTGTACTCCCACCGCTCGACCCTGCTGCACACGCTCGGGGTCCTGGTGGCCGGCGACGGCATCGGGTTGCGGCCCGGCCAGTCGATCCTGCCGGTGGTGCCGCTGTTCCACGTCAACGCCTGGGGACTGCCCTACCTGATGCCGCTTACCGGAACCAAGGCGGTGTTTCCCGGCCCACGGCTCGACGGCGCCAGTCTGTTCGCGCTGATGGACCAGGAGAAGGTGACAGCCGCCTGGGGGGTGCCGACGGTCTGGCTCGGTCTCGCCGCCGAGATGCGCAAGCAGGGGCGCGCACCGGCCGGGCTCGAGATCGTCTTGACCGGCGGCTCGGCCGCCCCCGGACCGCTGATCCGCGAGTTGGAGAGCAGCTACGGCCTCGACGTCGTGCACGGCTGGGGAATGACCGAGATGAGCCCGGTCGGCTCGCTCACCCTGCTCAACGAGCGGATGCGCCGGCAGACACGCGCCGAGAGGTTGCCCTACAAGAACTCCCAGGGGCGCCGGCTGTTCGGCTGCGAGTTGAAGATCGTCGACGCCGACGGCAACCGCCTGCCGCACGACGGCGAGGCGTTCGGCGAATTGCTGGTGCGCGGTGGCGCCGTGATGTCCGCCTACTTCAACGACGACGGCAGCGGCGGCGGGGCGTCGCACGACGCCGACGGTTGGCTGCGCACCGGCGACGTGGCGCGGATCGACCCGGACGGCTTCCTCTTCATCGTCGACCGCACCAAGGACGTCATCAAGTCGGGCGGCGAGTGGATCAGTTCGATCGAACTGGAGAACGCCGCCATGGGCCACCCGGCGATGCAGGAATGCGCGGTCATCGCCGCCCCGCACCCGAAGTGGGCGGAGCGCCCCCTGCTGATCGCGGTGCTGAAGCCGGGACAGACGGCGACCGCCGACCAGATCAGGGAGT
>CAYNFA010000550.1:0-3469 GCA_964396345.1 uncultured Thalassobaculum sp. | reverse complement strand
GGTGGATTTCCTCGAGGTTGGCGAAGCCGCCCTGGGCAAAGGCGCGCAGCAGGTTCAGCGTCGCCGCCGACTGGTTGTAGACCCGCAGCAGCCGGTCGGGATCGGGGGCGCGCGCCTCCTCGGTGAACTCCATGGCGTTCACCATGTCGCCGCGGTAGCTCGGCAGCGAGACCCCGTCGATCACCTCGAAATCCGACGAGCGCGGCTTGGCGAACTGCCCGGCCACCCGGCCGACCTTCACGATCGGGCAGGCGGCGCCAAAGGTGAGCACCACCGCCATCTGCAGGAACACCCGGAACGAGTCGCGGATGTTGTTGGCCGAGAACTCGGCGAAGCTCTCGGCGCAGTCGCCGCCCTGCAGCAGGAAGGCCTTGCCACCGGCCACGTCGCCGAGGGCGCGGCGCAGGCGCTGCGCCTCGCCCGCGAACACCAGCGTCGGATAGCCCCGCAGCGTCTGCTCGACCTGCTGGAGCCGCTGCTGGTCCGGGTATTCCGGCTGTTGCTGGATCGGCTTCGAGCGCCAGCTCGCCGGACTCCATTCGCGCATCGTCGCACCCTCCCCTGGGGCGGTTCTCATCGGTTGCGCCGGTTCTACCAGCCGCTCCGCGGCTCGGCCAGCCGATTCGGCCCCGGATGCCGGCGGCGCGTTGCGCGCCCGGATGCCAGCGGCGCGTTGCGCGATCGGCGGCGCCGGGGCATCGTTGTCTTTCCCGCCCGACGCCCACCCCGGAGAACCCCATGGCCGACGACTACCTGCCCGCCATCCCGACCGTGCAGGCCGACGACGAGCGCGTCCGGGTGACCGAGTGGCGCATCCCAAAGGGTGCGGCCACCGGCTGGCACCGCCACGAGATGTCCTACGTCGTCGTGCCGATCCAGGGCGGGCGCCTGAAGATCGCCACCGCCAACGGCGACATCCCGGCCGAGATGGTGGCCGGCCAGGCCTATTCGCGGCCGGTCGGCGTCGAGCACAACGTCATCAACGACGACGACCACGACATCGTCTTCATCGAGGTCGAGGTGAAGGCGTAGGCGACGCCCGACCCGGGCGCCACAACCGGCAGGAGAAAGCCATGGAAATCCCGGTCATCGATATCGCCGACCTGATGGCGGCCCCGGAGTCAGCGGGCCGCGAGCGGGTCGCCGGCGAGATCATGGGGGCCTGCACCGGCACCGGGTTCTTCTACCTCACCGGCCACGGCGTCAGCCCCGGGCTGATCGAGGAAGGCTTCGAGGCGAACCGCCGGTTCCACGCCCGGCCGGAGGCCGAGAAGCTGGCGATCAAGCAGAACCGCTGGCACCGCGGCTACCAGGCGATGGCGTCGTCGATCCTGAAGTCGTCGGCCCGGTTCGAGGCGGCGCGCCACCCCAACCAGCTGGAATCGTTCTTCCTGCGCCACGAGGTCGCCGCCGACGACCCGACCTACGAGCGCCAGCCGCTGCAGGGCCCGAACCAGTGGCCCGACGACCCCGGGTTCGTCGACGTCGTGCGCCGCTACGACACGGCGATGCGCCGGCTCGGACTCGACCTGATGCCGGCGTTCTCGGTGGCGGTCGGCGAGGATCCGGACTACTTCGCCCGGCACTTCGCGCCGCCGTCGACGGGGCTGCGGCTGATCCACTACCCGCCGGCCTCGGCGTCCCGGCCGGAGGACCTGTACGGCATCCACCCGCACACCGACTACGGGTTCCTGACGATCCTCGCCCAGGACCGGGTCGGCGGCCTGCAGATCCAGCGCGTCGACGGCAGCTGGATCGACGCGCCCTACCTCCCCGACAGCTTCATCCTGAACATCGGCGACATCCTGGCGCGCTGGACCAACGACCGCTTCAACTCGACGCCGCACCGGGTGATCAACAAGTCGGACCGCCTGGACCGCTACTCGATCGCCATGTTCTTCGATCCCTGCCTCGACAGCGTGATCGAGACGATCCCGCGGTTCGCCTCGCTCCAGCCCGGCCGGTACGAGCCGATCCGCTACAGCGACTACCTCAGCATGCGGCTCGACACCAACTTCCCCGACCGCGTCGGGGTGGCCGCCGCCGGATAGGCGGCAAGGCTATCGGTGGCGCGCCACGATCCGAAGAATGGCCTCGGCGATCTCGTCGGTCGACCCGATGCAATCGACCGGACCGTCGTACGTGATGGCGTTGGCGGGCATTCCCGGCTCGCCCTTCGGCGTGACCACCATGGTCATCCCACCGGCGTGATGGATCGCCTCGAGGCCGCGCGCGCCGTCGTCGAGCGCGCCGGACAGCACCACCGCGATGGCGCGCGTGGCCGCGTGCCTTGCCACCGACTTGAAGAGCAGGTCGACCGTGCGATTTCGGTACTGCTTCCTGTGGTCGGCGACGGTCTCGCCGCAGCCGTGTGCCAGGAGCCTCAGGTGACGCGCCGGCTCGCCGATGTAGCAGCATCCGGTACGCAGCCGCTCCGCCCCATCGACGACGATCACTTCGAGATCGGAAGCGGCGGCGAGGATGTCGCACAGGCCGCTGGCGTGGTCGAACGACCGGTGGAGAACCAGCAGCGTCACGGCCGGCAGGGTTCGATCGAACCGACCCAGCAGATCCTTGATGTCGCGGATGCCGTCATGGCCCGACGCGCCGATCGCGATCATCCACGGCTGCTCGAGTGTCGGTTGATCCGTCTCCATCGCCACCACCTCGAACGCCAGCCGCGCGGGACGCAGCGTGGCTTGAGCTACAGATGGGACGTCGAGGCGGTGTCAACAATCGATTGCAGGTTTGAACGCTCGCGCAACCCTCCGTTCCGACGTCCCGAAGGACCCGGCTCCAACCGCGTCACGCCGCCTCGCCCGGGCCGGGCTCCGGGCGCTTGTCGCGCATGGTGACGAACTCCTCGGCGGCGGTCGGGTGGATGCCGATGGTGCGATCGAAGTCGCGCTTGGTGGCCCCCATGCGGACCGCGATGGCGATGCCCTGGATGATCTCCGGGGCGTCAATACCCAGCATGTGGGCGCCGACGACGCGCTGGCTGGCGCGGTCGACGATCAGCTTCATGAAGCCGCGCTCGGTGTTGTGGGTCAGCGTGTACTTCATCGGCCGGAAGCCGGAGACGTAGACGTCCAGCTCACCGTACTTCTCGCGCGCCTTGGCCTCGGAGAGGCCGACGGTGCCGATCGGCGGCTGGCTGAACACCGCGCTCGGCACGTCGTCGTGGTCCGGGCGGATCGGGTTGCCGTTGAACTCGGTCTCGGCGAAGGCCTGGCCCTCGGCCAGCGCCACCGGGGTCAGCTGGATGCGGTCGGTGACGTCGCCGATCGCCCAGACCGACGGCACCGAGGAGCGCGCCCACTCGTCGACCTTGACGGCGCCGTTGGCGGTCAGCTCGACGCCAGCCTCGGCCAGCCCGATGCCCTTGGTGTTGGGCGCGAGGCCGGTGGCGTACATGACCGCGTCGACCTCCAGGGTCTCGCCGTCGGACAGGTAGGCGAGGTAGCAGTCG
>CAYNFA010000549.1:0-3478 GCA_964396345.1 uncultured Thalassobaculum sp. | reverse complement strand
AATGTGCGGGGTGTCGGTGAATGGCGCCTGGCCGATCCAGGACGCGCCCTCGCCACCCATCTGGGTAAAGGTCTCGGTGGTGCGCTCCGGCATCCAGGCGGCCATGAAGTGGCAGCCGATGCCGGCGACGGCGCGCGAACCGTCAGGCACGCGGGTCGAGGTGTTGTGCGGGCACCCGGAGCAGAAATACGGCGTGCGCTGGAACTCGCTCGGCTTCGCCTTGCCGCCCTCGACGCGCTGGGCGATCAGGGCGCGGCGCGCCTTGACACGCTCGACGTCGGCGAACGCCAGCACCCGGTCGGCGATGGCGAGCGCCACCTCGGTGGCGTTCAGTTCGCCGTTGGCCCGGAACAGCTGGCGGCCAGCCTCGTCGTGCTTGCCTTCGATCCGCGGGCGGTGACCCTCCGGCAGGTCGTAGAGCTGTTCCTTGAGCTGCCACTCGATCAGCGAGCGCTTCTCCTCGACCACCAGCACCCGCTCGGCGCCGGCGCAGGCGGCGCGCGTGCCCTCGGGCTCCAGCGGCCACGGCATGCCGACCTTGAAGACCCGGAGCCCGATATCGCTGGCGAGTGCCGCGTCGATGCCGAGGTCGTCGAGCGCCTGGCGCACGTCGAGGTAGGACTTGCCGGTGGTGACGATCACCAGCCGCGGCTTCGGCGTGTCGATCACGATCCGGTCGATGACATTGGCGCGCGCGAAGGCGGCGACCGCCGGCAGCTTCCAGTTCTGCAGCCGCTCTTCCTGCTCGAGCCACGGGTCCGGCCAGCGAATGTGCAGCCCGCCCGGCGGCATCGCGAACTCGGGGACGACGATCCGCAGGGCGTTGGCGTCGGCCTCGACCGAAGCCGAGCTGTCCATGATCTCGGCGGTGGTCTTGAAGCCGACCCAGCAACCGGCAAACCGGCTCATGGCGAACCCGAGCAGGCCGAAGTCGAGGGTGTCCTGCACGCCGGCCGGGTTCAGCACCGGCATCGAGGCGTCGAGGAAGGCGAACTCGCTCTGGTGCGGGACCGTCGACGACTTGGCGACGTGGTCGTCGCCGGCGATCGCGAGCACGCCACCCCAGGGCGACGTCCCGGCGAAGTTGGCGTGCTTGAAGACGTCGCCCGAGCGGTCGACGCCCGGGCCCTTGCCGTACCAGATGCCGAACACGCCGTCGTGGTTGGCGCCGGCGAACAGGTTGGGCTGCTGGCTGCCCCACACGGCGGTGGCCGCCAATTCCTCGTTCACGCCCGGCTGGAAGTGCACGTGGTGCTGCTTCAGCAGCTTGCCGGCCCGCCAAAGCTGCTGGTCGTAGCCGCCGAGCGGCGAGCCGCGGTACCCCGAGATGAAGCAACCGGTGTTCTTGCCGAGCGCGAGATCGCGGCGGCGCTGGATCAACGGCAGCCGCACCAGCGCCTGCACGCCGGTCAGGAAGATCCGCCCGCGGTCGAGGACGTACTTGTCGTCGAGTGAAACTTCGGCCAGCGCCATCGTTCTCTGCCTCCCGGCCCCCGGTTCTCGCCACGATGTAGGGTCGGGGACGACGGAAAATAAGGTAAGCGCCCTTGACTGAACCAACAACCGCCGGCCGCGTCGACGCGCAAACGGCAGCCTGCGACGAGCCGTCATGGCAGGCAAACGCTTTCGCCGTCCCGCCGATGCCGACGGCGCATTGCGGTGCTGCGGGGCCGGCACGGCTGGAGCGCGGGCGCGTTCCACCCCAAAAATCATGTCCGTGGACGATGTCGGATCACGCGCCTCCCGGCCGTCCTCAGGAACGAATCGCCACTCCTGCCCCAGAGCCCTCCCAAGAGCGTCAAGACCGACGACCGCCCGCACCTCACCCGCAACCGCGTGTTCGATGACCCTGAAGCTGACCTTCGAGGACCCTGAAGCTGACCTTCGAGCGGCACCGCTCGGGGCGGGTTTGTGGTGTCCGGATACCTTTTTCGCCGCATCGAGACGTCTCGACGGGAACGCCCTCCGCCGCTAAGCACTTCTTTCGTAGCGTGGACGCACGGCGAAGGGGTGGATGGCATGACTGTTCTGGTTACCGGGGCAGCCGGCTTCATCGGCATGCATGTCACGAAGGCCCTGCTCGACCGCGGCGACAGGGTGGTCGGCATCGACAACCTGAACGACTACTACGACCCCCGCCTCAAGCACGCCCGCCTTGTCGAACTCGAAGGGCGGAACGGCTTCGAGTTCCACCGCGTGGATTTCTCCGATCGCGCCGCCATGGCGGCGTTCGACGCCGCCAACCCCGACATCGATCGCATCGTCCACCTCGGCGCCCAGGCCGGGGTGCGCTACTCGATCGAGCAGCCGTTCGACTACCTGCAGGCCAACCTGATGGGCCACCTGGTGATGCTGGAGATGGCGCGGGGTCGCGTGGACAAGGGGCTGCGCCATCTGGTCTACGCCAGTTCGTCGTCGGTTTACGGTGCCAACCGCGAGGTGCCGTTCTCGGTCGACGACAGGGTCGACCGGCCGATGTCGTTCTACGGGGCGACCAAGAAATCCAACGAGGTGATGAGCTACAGTTACGCCAGCCTGTACGGCATCCCGACCACCGGGCTCCGGTTCTTCACGGTCTACGGTCCCTGGGGCCGGCCCGACATGTCGCCCTGGCTGTTCACCGACAGGATCCTGAACGGCCGGCCGATTGAGGTGTTCAACCACGGCCAGATGCGCCGAGACTTCACCTATGTCGACGACATCGTGGCCGGTGTCGTCGGCGCCCTCGACCGGCCGCCGGCAGGCGCCGGGGACGGACCGCCGGTCGCCGTCTACAACCTCGGCAACAACACCCCGGTCGCCCTGCTCGACTACATCCGGGTGATCGAGAAGGCGTGCGGACTCCGGGCCGAACTGGTCATGAAGCCGATGCAGCCGGGCGACGTGCTGGAGACCTACGCCGATATCGACGCCAGCCGCCGGGACCTCGGCTACCAGCCGACCACGCCGATCGAAGTGGGCATCCCGCGCTTCGTGGACTGGTTCCGGCGCTACCACGGGATGTAGTGTCCCGCCCCGGTTCGCCACGCTCGCGACTCGCCGACGCCATGATTGGCAAGATATGATGCGGTGCCTCGAAGGGCGGCCAGCGTCCAGAACGGAACCCAGCCATGCCGGATCAGCTTCGACACATCACCACCCTGGTCGCCGCCATTCTGATCGCGGTCGGCCTCGCCGCCGCCGGCAAGTTCGTCGGCGACGGCTTCCGGATGGGGCGCTCGACCGACCGCTACGTGACCGTGAAGGGACTGGCGGAGCGAAATGTGACGGCGGACCTGGCGGTGTGGCCGATCCGCGTCACCGCGACCGGCAACGATCTCGGGGCGGTCCAGGCCAAGGTCGACCAGTCGGTCGACGCGCTGACCGTGTTCCTGGTCGGCGAAGGGCTGGCCCAGGAGGCGCTGGAGCGCGGCCGTGTCGAGGTCAACGACCTGCTGGCGCAGGCGTACCGCCCGGAGGGGGCCGAGCAGTCGCGCTA
>CAYNFA010000548.1:0-3497 GCA_964396345.1 uncultured Thalassobaculum sp. | reverse complement strand
CGGCGGATTCGTGGCTGAGCTGGCGGATCGGCGCGAAGAACCGCAGTCGGAGGTCTTCGGGCGAGGAGCGCGCCAGCATGTCGGCGATCCCCGGCTCGTCCTCGGGACGGATCGGCCGGACCGTCACGACCGAGCCATCCTCGAGAGTGGCGTCGTGGACCAGATGGCCGGGATACGGGCGGATCGCCGAACGGGCGGCCTCGTCCGCCGGCTGGATCCGGATGCGGGCGTCGACCGCGATCACCCCGTCCGGCCCGGCCAGCAGCGGGTTGATGTCGAGTTCGGCAACCTCCGGCAGGTCGAGCGCGAGCTGGCCGACCCGCTCGAGCACGCGCTGGATGGCTTCGAGATCGGCGGCCGGACGGTCGCGGTAGCCGCGCAGCAGATCGTGCACCCGGGTCTGGGCGATCAAATCCTGGGCCAGCACCGAGTTCAGCGGCGGCAGGGCGATGGCGCTGTCCCGCACCACCTCGACCTCGACGCCGCCCTTGCCGAACAGCACGGTCGGCCCAAAGACAGGGTCGCGGTGGACGCCGACGATCAGCTCATGGGCGTGCGGCAGGCTGGCCATGGCCTGCACCGTGAATCCGTCGACCGCCGCACCGCCGCTGCGCTCGGCGACCGTCGCCAGCATCGCGCGGGCGGCATCGCGAACCTGGTCGCCGCCCTCCAGGCCGAGGCGAACACCGCCGACGTCGGATTTGTGGCTGATCGCCCGGCTCAGGATCTTGAGCGCGATCCGGCCGCCGATTCGGTCCGCCGCCCGCCCGGCCTCGTCCGGGCTGGCGGCCGTCAGGGTCCGGACCACCGGGATCCCATAGGCTTCCAGCACCTGCTCGGCCTCCGGCTCGGTCAGCATGGTCCGTCCGTCGGCGGCGGCTGCGGCGATCACGCCACGCGCCGCCTCAATGGCGGGCGCGGTCCACTCGTGCAGCGGTTGCGGCGTTTCGGTCAGCAGCGTCTGGTGGCGGCGGTAGCGGACCAGATGCATGAAGCCTCGTACCGCCTGCTCCGGGGTTTCGAAGCTCGGGATCCGCGCGGAGGCGAACATCCGGCGGGCCTCGGCCGCAGCTCCTTCGCCGAGCCAACTGGTCAGCACCGGCGGCGACTGGCGTTTGCCGCGCGCCGGTTCGACCACCTCCAGCGTCGCCCGTGCCGCCTCCCGGCTGTCGGCGATCGCGGTCGGGCAGTTCAGCACCAGCACGGCGTCGGTGTCTGGGTCCTCCAGCACCGCCGCCACCGCGTCGGCATAGCGCGATCCCGGCGCGTCGCCGATCAGGTCGACCGGGTTGCCGTGCGACCAGGTCGCCGGCAGGCAGGCGTCGAGGCGGGCCATGGTCTGCGGAGCGAGTTCGGCGAGCCGGCCCCCGGCGTCGGACAGCGCTTCGGTGGCCAGCACGCCGATGCCGCCGCCGTTGCTGATGATGGCCAGCCGGTCGCCGACGATGCGCGAGCCGTAGGCAAGGGTCTCGACGGCGTCGAACAGTTCGACCATCGAGAACACCCGCAGCATGCCGGCGCGCCGGAAGGCGGCGTCGTAGACCGCGTCCGAGCCGGCCAGCGCGCCGGTGTGCGAAGCGGCGGCCCTGGCGGCGTCGGCGGTGCGACCCGACTTGACGACGATCACCGGCTTGGCGCGCGCGGCGGCGCGGGCGGCCGACATGAACTTCGGGGCGTGGGTGATCGACTCGACGTACAGCAGGATCGCCCGGGTCTTGGCGTCTGCAAGCAGGAAGTCGAGCATGTCGCCGAAGTCGACGTCGGCCATGTTGCCGAGCGAGACGATGTGGCTGAAGCCGATGCCGCGGTGGGTCGCCCAGTCCAGGACCGAGGTCGCGACCGCGCCGGACTGGGTGACGAAGGCAATGTCACCGGGCTTGGGGTGGAGGTGCGCGAAGCTGGCGTTCAGCCCGATCGACGGCACCAGGATGCCGACGCAGTTCGGGCCGACGATCCGCATCAGGTGCGGCCGCGCCGCGTCCAGCATTGCCTGGCTGAGGCGCCGTCCGTCGGCGCTGCGGGTTTCCGCGAAGCCGGCGGTGATCACCACCGCCGCCTTGGTGCCGCGCTTTCCGAGCGTGTCGATGATGCCCGGCACGCTGTCGGGAGGCGTGCAGATCACCGCCAGGTCGGGTGCGAACGGCAGAGCCTCGACCGTCGGGTAGGCGAGGGTGGCGCCGATCGCGGCGGCCTTCGGGTTGACCGGCAGAACCGGGCCTTCGAAGCCGCCCGACAGCAGGTTGCGGGACAGCACCCGCCCCACGGAGCGCTCGCGGTTGCTGGCGCCGATCACCGCGACGGAGCCGGGGTGGAACATCCGGTCGAGGTTGCGGATCGACATGGCTACCTCGCTGACAGTGTTGCAGCGCAACATGATGGCTATGGGTGGATGCCGCAACCCCGGCCTGCTCGCCCGGCCCGGTACGGCTACACGATGACCCGGCCGAGGACGTCGAGCAGCGGCTTCAGCTCATCGGCGGTCAGCCGGCCGTCATCGGCGTGGCGGGTGCGCTGGCGCCACACCGCCACGCCGTGGTTCATCGCCGAGATCGACGCCGCCACGTCCCAGAACAGGGTGCTGGAATCCCGCAGGAAGCCGATGAACGGCCGGGCATCGCCGCCGCGCACGAACAGATCCTCGTAGGACTGGTTGTAGGTGCGCAGGATCTCCGAAACGTTGCGCAGGTGGCGCGCGAAGGCGGTCGCGACCGACCGGGCGGCGACATCAAGTTCCTCCCGCAGGCCGGGCTTGACGTAATGCGATGGCACCGCCCGGGTGTGGAGCCACTCGGCGAAACCGAGCACGGTGCGCTGGCCGCGCTTGTACTGGAACTCGTAGTACGTGACGCCCTTCCACGAATAGTAGATCTCGCCGGCTTGGCTGGGGTCGATCCGGAACACGTCGGTGATCGGCCGCAGGTAGTCCAGGTCCGTGGCGTCCCACAATTTAAGGATGAACTGCTCGGTCACCTGGGCGGCGTTGCGGGCGGCGGGGTCGACGACGCGCTCGGTGATCGGCTGGAATTTGGTGAGGATGTACTTCTTGATCTCCAGGAACTCGGCCTCCGAGATCGCGAAGTATTCTCCCGGGACCGCGACATCCTCGACGGAGATGCGGTCCTTGAGCAGGAACGGGTCGAGCGATGGCAGGTTCTCGATCAGCTCGAGCAGCCGCACGTCCCGACGCACGGCATCGCTGTCGGCGCGGGCGTCGAAGCCGGCGACGTCGAGCAGCGCCTGCTGGCTGCCCCGGCCGCCAAGTTCGAAGCTGGCGCCGCCGCCGGCGATGTCCGCGGCGTCGTAGGGCAGATAGACCACGGTGGCGATGTCGCCCTTCTCGATGCGGGCACGGGCGTTGAGGGTGATGGTCCGGAGTTGACCGTTCTCGAGAATCTCCGCCGTCGACACCAGCGGAGACGACGGCGGCGGCGCGCCATCCTTCGGGCGCTTGATGAACACCGCGCGGTTGAGACCGCGGTGGCGGAACAGCAGTGTCG
>CAYNFA010000547.1:0-3504 GCA_964396345.1 uncultured Thalassobaculum sp. | reverse complement strand
GAGCGCGCCGGTCTGCGCAGCCCGGGCGAGGGCCAGAAGGTGGAATACCAGATCGAGAGCGGCCGTGACGGTCGTACCTCGGCCGGGAACATCGCCTACATCTGACCGTCACCGGTCGGAACGGAACAGCCCCGCGGGTCCGCCTGCGGGGCTGTTTTCGTTTAGGGCGACGGGTTCCGCGGCGAACCTCCGGGTTCAGCCGTAGAGCACGCGCCGCAAATCGTGCGACGCCCGGAAGCCGAGCCTGTCGGCGGCGGCCGACAGGTCGTAGAGCGGCGCGAACGGGTTGTCGCGGTAGAGCGCCGGATCGCGCACCTCGGTCTCGCGCCCGGTCCGCGCCTTCAGGCGCTCGACGGTCGGCTCCGGGGCCAGCGTGGTCGGGCCGCAGACGAAATACGGACCGAAACCCGGGTCCTCGGCCTCAAGGGCGCAGCGATAGGCGGCGGCGACATCGCGCGGATCGACGTAGTGCCACATCGGCCCGCCACCCGCCGGCTGCCGCCCGCCCGCCGCCGGTCCCTTGTAACCCGTCGGGTTCGCGGCACGCGCCTTCACCTCGCCCTCGAACTCCGGGTACAGCACGTAGACCGGGCGCAGCACCACCACCTCCATGGCGCCGCGCTCTGCGAAGCTCAGCGCCATCTCCTCGCACAGCTTCTTGCTGAGGGCGTAGGGGTCGGTCGGCCGGCGCGGGTGGGCGGAATCGACCGGCAGGTAGTCGGGCGGGATCATGGCTCCCTCGAACACGGTGAAGCCGATCACCGAGTCGCTCGAGGTGACGATCACCCGGCGCACGCCCGCCCGCTCCGCCGCCTCCAGCACGTTCCAGGTGCCGACCACGTTGGTCTGCACGATCTCGCTGCCGGACCCGCTCCAGATGTTCGGACGGGCCGCGATGTGGACCACCGCGTCCCGGCCCTCGCAGGCGCGGGCGACCGCGCCGGCATCCTCGATGCTGGCGACGACGTGCGGAATGCCGCCCTGCGCCGGCACGATGTCGAGGCCGTACAGCCGGCAGCGATCCTTGAGGGCCTCGACCGCGTAGCCGCCGAGCAGGCCCCCGGCCCCGGTCACCAGAACGTTCTCGAACCGCATCGGCGTGTCTCCCTCTGGTCGTTTCACGCGAGCGCGGGGGCGCCCGTCGGGTGGGTGGCTCCCGGCTCGCGCTGCGCGTCTGGGATGACGACATTGAGGAGCGCTCCCCCACCCTGACGTCATCCCGGCCAAGCGCAGCGCGAGCCGGGACCCACCCGACGCTCCGTCATCCAGAGTTTCGCACTACGAAACTTCTTGTCAAATTCCGAAACCGTGTTTCGAATAGACCCGTCCTGAAACGACTATCTCCCGGAGCGGCGCCGTGACCGAGCCCGACCGCGACCCCTACCTGATCGCCTCGCTCCGTAAGGGGCTCGAGGTGATCGACTGCTTCGCCCAGCGCGAAAGCTGGAGCCTGACCGAGCTGGCCGGCCATCTCGGCCTCAACAAGGCGACGGCGTTCCGCATCCTGCACACGCTGCAGGATGCCGGTTACCTCGCCAAGGACGAGGACAGCGGGCGGTTCCGGCTCGGCATGCGGTTCTACTCACTCGGCAAGAGCGTGGTGCGGCACGAGCAGTTGAAGTGGCAGGCGCTGCCGCCGCTGCTGCACCTGGCCGAAAGCACCGGGGAGACGGTCTATGTCGGCATCCTGTACGAGGGCGACGCGGTCTGCGTGCAGATCGTCGACGGCACCGAGCTGGTGCGCATGCACTCCTTCGTCGGCAAGCGCAGCCCGGCGCACGCCAGCGCGCTCGGCAAGGTGCTGCTCGCCCACCTGCCGGATTCCGAGGTCAACGGCTATGTCGCCACCTACGGCCTGAAGCGGATGACCGACAACACCATCACCGACAAGGCGATCTTCCGCGAGGAGCTGCGGCGGATCCGTGCCCAGGGCTACGCCTTCGACGCCGAGGAGATGGCGGTCGGGCTGCGCTGCATCGGCGCGCCGGTCACCGACCACACCGGCCGCCCGTTCGCCACCGTCAGCCTGTCGGCGCCCGCCGACCGCATGGCCGGCGAGCGGGTCGACGCCCTGGTGCCGCTCGTCAAGGAAGCGGCACTCGACATCTCGCGGATGCTCGGCAGCCCGAGCCTGCCCCGGCGCGCCGGCGGCGCCGCCACCTGACCGAAACCGGAGGATCGTCCATGGACCAGGCCACCCGCGCGCTGCAGAACGGCGCCGACATCATCGTCGACCAGTTGTGCAAGGACGGCATCCCGTTCCTGTTCGGGGTCTGCGGCCACGGCAACGTCGGCTTCCTCGACGGCGCCTACAAGGCCGGCAACCGCATCAAGACGATCTCGGTGCACCACGAGCAGACGGCCGGCTACATGGCCGACGCCTACTTCAAGGTCCGCCACGAGCCGGTCGCGACCTTCACGTCGTGCGGCCCGGGCTCGGCCAATCTGGTGGTGGCGCTGGCGGCGGCGATGATGGATTCCTCGGCGTTCCTGGCGATCACCGGCAACGTCCCGACCCACCAGTTCAACCGTAACCCGTTCCAGGAGACCGGCCAGTTCTACCAGGGTGACTTCCCGTCGGTGATCCGGCCCTACGTCAAGCGCAGCTACCAGCCGACCCGGGTCGACATGGTGCCGCTGGCGGTGCGCCAGGCCTGCCAGCTGATGCGCAGCGGCCGGCCGGGGCCGGTGAACCTCGACGTGCCCCTGAACGTGTTCGTCGAGGAGGCTGAGGTCGAGGTGGCGCAGCCCACGCCGCGGATGAGGCAGCGCTCGCCCGGCGCCCCCGCCGACCTCGCGGCCGCCGTCGAGATGCTGCTGTCGGCGGAGCGGCCGGTGATCATCGCCGGCCAGGGCGTGATGCTGAGCGAGGCGACCGCGGCGCTGGTCGCGTTCGCCGAGGCGACGCGGATTCCGGTGGTGACCAGCCCGAACGGCAAGGGCTCGATCGACGACCGCCACGAGCTGGCGTTCGGCTCGATCGGCCGCAACGGCACCTTCGCCGGCAACGAGGCGAGCAAGGGTGCCGATGTCATCCTGGCGCTCGGCTTCAGCTTCGACGACCGTGCCACCAGCGCCTGGCTGCAGGGCTACACCCTGGCGATCCCGCCGTCGCGGCTGATCCAGATCGATATCGACACCTTCGAGATCGGCAAGAACTATCCGGCCGAGCTCGGGATCGTCGGCGACGCCCGCGCCAGCCTCGAGATCATGGTCGAGCAGGCGAAGGCGCGGCTGACCGGCGCGCCCGAGCGCACCGCCGCGTGGCTCGCCAAGCTGAAGGACGACCGTTCAGTCTGGCGGAAGTACCAAGCGTCGTTCGCAAGCTCCGAACAGATGCCGATGCGGCCCGAGCGGCTGATGCAGGCGCTGTCGAACGCGCTGCCGGAAAACGCCATCGTCGCATCCGACGTCGGCGTGCACCACAACTGGGTGATCCAGCTGCTGGAGACACGGCGACCGCGCCAGCTGATCCACAGCTGGGGCTTCGCCGCCATGGGCTTC
>CAYNFA010000546.1:0-3504 GCA_964396345.1 uncultured Thalassobaculum sp. | reverse complement strand
GGTCACCGTCGCCCGGCGCCGGCACCTCGTAGCCCTCGTCCGTGAACTGCTTGAGCTTGTTGCGCAAGGTCCGGATCGAGATGCCCAGGATGTTGGCGGCGTGGGTCCGGTTGCCGAGGCAATGGCCAAGCGTGTCGATGATCAGGTCACGCTCGACGTCGGCGACCGTGCGGCCGACCAGGCCCGAGGTGCCGCCGCCGGTGGCCGCCGCCGACGGTGCCGCTGCCGGCGGCGGTGCCAAGTGGCCGTGGCTCGCGGGAGGCGCGGCGGCTGGCCGGGCAGCCGACGCGATGTGTTCGCCGGTCAGCAGGATCGCCTCGGGACCGATCACGTCGCCGCTGGCGAGCAGCACGGCGCGGTGCAGGGTGTTCTCGAGCTCGCGCACATTGCCGCGCCAGTGATGGCCTTCGAGCCGCTGCAGGGCAGGCTCCGACAGCGCGCGGGCGGCAACGCCGTTGGCCTCGGCGTACTTCTTGCCGAAATACTCGGCCAGCGCCCGGATGTCCGCAGGCCGCTCGCGCAGGGCCGGCAGCTGCAGGTTGAACACGTTGAGCCGGAAATACAGGTCCTCCCGAAATTTGCCTTCCCGGACATGCTGGTCGAGATCCCGGTTGGAGGTCGCGATAAGCCGGATGTCGATCTTTACCGGGCTGCTGCCGCCGACCCGGTCGATCTCCCGTTCCTGAATCGCGCGCAGCAGTTTGGCTTGCAGGCGGATGTCCATCTCGCTGATTTCGTCGAGCAGCAGCGTGCCCTTGTCGGCCTCCTCGAACTTTCCGATCCGGCGGGCGACGGCGCCGGTGAAGGCGCCTTTCTCATGGCCGAACAGCTCGGACTCCAGCAGGTTGTCGGGAATCGCCGCGCAGTTGACGGACACGAACTTCTCGTTGGCGCGCCGGGACTTGGAATGCAGGTAGCGGGCCAGCACTTCCTTGCCGGTGCCCGACTCGCCGGTTACCAGGACGCTGGCGTCGGACGGGGCGATCTGGTCGGCGAGCTTGAGCACCCCGGCCATCACCGGATCCCGGAACACGACCGCGTTCTGCTCCTCCGCGACCGCTGCCAGAACGGCGGCGATCAGTTCCGGATTCGGCGGCAGCGGGATATACTCCTTGGCGCCGGCACGGATCGCTGCCACCGCCGTCTCGGGATCGCTCTGGATGCCACAGGCGACCACCGGCGTGTTCATGCGCTCCTGCTTCATCTGCTTCATGAAGCGGGCGATGGGCTGGCGGATATCGATCATCACCAGGTCGGCGCCGGGCCCATCGCGGAGGATCTTCAGGCCACCCTCGATGTTGTCGACGTGGCTGACCTTCGCGCCACGCTGCATGGCGATCTGCCCGGCGGTGGTGATGTGGCCCTCCAGGGTTCCAACAATCAACAAACGCATCGCGTCGCTCCGGATGTCACGAGTAGTGGTCCAGCCGCTGCCACGGCGGCAGCACGGTGTTCAGCAGCGTCTCGAGCTGCCGCGGGTTCTCCTGGCGGGCGATCGAGCTGGCCGCCACCATGTAGATCTGCTGAATCTGCCGCTCGTCGGCGGCGTTCCGATCGACCTTCGCGGCCACTGGCGCGAACACCATGTAGGCCAGGACCGCGCCGTAGAACGTGGTCAGCAGCGCCACCGCCATCGCCGGGCCGATCGCGTTCGGGTCCTTGAGGTTGGCCAGCATCTGCACGAGTCCGACCAGAGTGCCGATCAGTCCCATTGCCGGTGCCACTTCCGCAGCGCGGCGCAGCACGTTGGCCGACCGGGTCAGACGCTCGGACGTCGCCTCGATCTCGGTTCCGAGCATTGCCTCGATCTTCTCCGGTGACGTACCGTCGACCGCCATCGCGATCGAGCGCTGCAGGAACGGCTCGCCGGCCAGTTGCGGCAGCACATGGTCGAGCGCGAGGATGCCGTTGCGGCGGGAGATTTCCGCCAGGCTCAGAGCCCGCTCGCAGGCGCGTCGGGTGTCGCGGGTCGGCGGGAACAGCGTGCGCCCCAGCAGCGGGATCACGGCGAACACCTCGCCGATCGAGAACGACACCATGGTCACCGCGAAGCTGCCGAGCAGAACGATCAGCACCGAGGGGAAGTCGAGGAACGAGCGCAGCGAGTCGCCGAGCGTCATGGCCGCGCCGATCAGCAGGAACGCCGATGTCAGGCCGATCAGCATCGCGCCGTCGACGGTGGTTCCGCTCGACGGCACGTCATAGCTGATCGATCCGCCGCCGCGCGGCGCGGCGTGCTCGGCTCCGTCCGCCATGTCCCCCGCTCCGTTCTCAGGCTGGTCGGTCGGCCTTGATGATTTCGGTCATGGTAACGCCGAGCCGTTCATCGACGATCACGACCTCGCCGCGCGCGACAAGCCGATTGTTCACGTAGATATCGATGGCTTCCCCGACCTTGCGGTCGAGTTCCACCACCGCTCCCCGTCCGAGCTTGAGGAGCTGGCTGACCTGCATGCTGGTCTTGCCGAGTACCGCCGACACCTGGACCGGGATGTCGTACACCGCTTCGAGTTCGCGCGCGGTGATCTGACCCTTGCCGTCGTCGGCGTACACCTCCTCGGGCTCATCCCTGGCCATCGCGGCCGCCATGTCGTCGTCGTCGAGGTCCGTCAGGTTGAGGTCGTTGTCGGACATGAAGTCCTCCTTGGTCAGTTGGGCCGGTCGGCGTCGCCGGCCGGCACGGCCCCGTCATCGTCGGTTTCACCCCCGGGTCGTCCGGGCCGGCTGCGCGCCGGCTGCCCGGCCAGCGCCCGGTCCACGATCTGGTCGATCTGCTGCCAAGTGTCGTCGAGCGACCGTTCGACGGCGCCGGCTTGCCAAGACACGCGGCAGTCGTCGGCCGGAAGGTCGGGGTCGCCGACCAGCACCACCTGGCCCTCATAGCCCACGCGCGAAGCCATCAGGGACACCTTGTCGCGCAGCGCATCCTCGAGCGCCGGGGCGACCCGGATCATCACCTTAGGCTGCTCCGTCAGAAAGCCGAAGGCCTCCCTGATCACCCGCTCGACTTCGGGAAGCTCGCGGTCCCGCGACAGTTCCGGGGAGAGCTTGCGGACCAGCGCGACAGCCAGCCGGAGCGCATCGGTCTCCATGGTCCGGGCCCAGGCGGCGTGCTCGTCGAACACCTTGGGAAGGCGCGAGAACATGGCGTCGAGCGTGCGGGCGACCTGCTGCTCGATCCCGGCCATGGCATCGGCCATGCCTTCCTGGCGACCGGCGGCGTGGGCCTCCGTCCGCGCTTGCTCCATGTCCTCGACGCTGAACGTGGGGGGCCGGCTGCTGGCGGCTGCCCGGGCGGCGGCGCGCTTGGCCTGCTCGGCCGCCTTGCGGCGTTCGTCGGCGCCCTCGTCGAAACTGTAGTCGAAGGTGAACGGAGTCCCACGCGCCATGTTCAGGGCCTCCACTGGAAGTCAGGCACCATCGACGACGGCATCATTGGGCTTCCTGGTACATCCAGTTCCGGATGATCGCGACGGCCTCTTCCGGATGCTTGTCCACGATCTC
>CAYNFA010000545.1:0-3524 GCA_964396345.1 uncultured Thalassobaculum sp. | reverse complement strand
TGGGGTCGTTCATGTCGGCCCGGGGCACCGCCAATCTGTTGACGCGGGCAACCGCAATCCTGGCGGCCTGCTTTTTCGGAACCAGCATCCTGTTGGCGATTCTCGCGGGGAACACCGGCACATCATCATTCCTCGATCGCCCGTCACCGTCCGAAAGCGCTCCCGCCAGGACTGAGCCGGCCGCGCCGGTTTCGCAGTAATAGATTGAATTAACTAAATTAATGTGACCCCGATGGGCCATCGTCCATCGGCTTGGCAGAGTGTGTGACAAAGAATATCCCGATACCGGTCGATCGGGTATAAGGAGGGTCCATGACGCGGTTCATCTTCATTACCGGCGGCGTGGTCTCTTCCCTCGGCAAGGGTCTTGCGGCGGCGGCTCTCGCCGCGTTGCTCCAGGCGCGCGGCTACAAGGTCCGCATGCGCAAGCTCGACCCGTACCTCAACGTCGACCCCGGTACGATGAGCCCGTACCAGCACGGCGAGGTGTATGTCACCGATGACGGCGCCGAGACCGACCTAGACCTCGGCCACTACGAGCGCTTCACCGGCGTCGCCGCGCGGCGCAGCGACAACGTCACGACCGGCCAGATCTACATGAACGTGATCACCCGGGAGCGCCGCGGCGACTACCTTGGCGCCACCATCCAGGTGATTCCGCACGTGACCGACGCGATCAAGGAATTCGCGCGCGGCGACCTTGAGGACGAGGACTTCGTGCTGTGCGAGATCGGCGGCACGGTCGGTGACATCGAGGGGCTGCCGTTCCTCGAGGCGATCCGCCAACTCGGCAACGAGCTCGGCCGCGAACGCTCGCTGTTCATGCACCTCACCCTGGTGCCCTACATCCCGGCGGCGGGCGAACTGAAGACCAAGCCGACCCAGCATTCGGTAAAGGAACTTCAGAGCGTCGGAATCCAGCCCGACATCCTGCTGTGCCGGTCCGACCGCGAGATCCCGGTCGAACAGCGGCGCAAGATCGGGCTGTTCTGCAACCTGCGGTCCGAGGCGGTGATCCCGGCGCTGGACGTGGCGTCGATCTACGAGGTCCCGTTGAGTTATCACCGCGAGGGGCTGGACACCGAGGTGCTGAGGCATTTCGGCATGCTGGCTTCCGACGCCGAACCGAACCTGTCGCGCTGGACCGAGATCCTGCACCGGGTGCAGAACCCGGAAGGCACCGTGCGGATCGCGGTGGTCGGCAAGTACACCAGCCTTCTGGACAGCTACAAATCGCTGGCGGAGGCGCTTACCCACGGCGGCATTGCCAACAACGTCAAGGTCGAGTTGGAGTGGATCGACTCCGAGATCTTCGAGACCGAGACCGAGGCGCTGCTGCGGCTCGAGGACGTCCACGGCATCCTGGTTCCCGGCGGCTTCGGCGAGCGCGGCTCCGAAGGCAAGATCGCCGCGGTGACCTTCGCGCGCGAGCGGCGGATACCGTATTTCGGGATCTGCTTCGGCATGCAGATGGCGTGCATCGAGGTCGCGCGGAACCTCGCTGAGATCAAGGGCGCCGGGTCCACCGAGTTCGGGCCGTGCGCGGAACCGGTGGTCGGGCTGCTGACCGAGTGGACCCGCGGCAACACCCGGGAGACACGATCGGCGGAAGGAGCGCTCGGCGGCACGATGCGCCTCGGCGCCTACGAGTGCCGGCTGGAAAGCGGCTCGAGGGTTCGCCAGGTATATGGTTCCGAGCGGATCTTCGAGCGGCACCGCCACCGCTACGAGGTCAACATCAACTATCGCGACGCCCTGCAAGGCACCGGGCTGGTGTTTTCCGGCATGTCACCGGACGGTGTGCTGCCGGAGATCGTCGAGCTCCCGGGGCATCCCTGGTTCGTCGGCGTGCAGTTTCATCCCGAGCTGAAGTCCAAGCCGTTCGACCCGCACCCGCTGTTCACCAGCTTCGTGGAGGCCGCGGTCGAGCAATCGCGGCTGGTGTAAGGCCATGACCACCGTGCGTTCCGTCCGCGTCGGGCAAATCGACATCGCCAACGACCGTCCGTTCGCGCTGATCGCCGGCCCCTGCCAGATCGAGAGCCGCGACCACGCCATCGAGGTGGCCGAAGCCCTGGTCTCGATGTGCGGCCGTGCCGGGGTCCCGCTGATCTTCAAATCGTCCTACGACAAGGCGAACCGGACCAGCGCGTCGGCCCAGCGCGGCGTCGGGATCGCGGCCGGCCTCCGGATCCTGGCCGAGGTGCGGGAGCGGTTCGGCTGTCCGGTCCTGACCGACGTGCACGAGATCGGCCAGTGCGAAGTCGCCGCGGAGCACGTCGACGTCCTGCAAATCCCGGCCTTCCTTTGCCGCCAGACCGACCTGCTGCTGGCCGCGGGCGCGACCGGGCGGGCCGTCAATGTCAAGAAGGGGCAGTTCCTCGCCCCGTGGGATATGAAGAACGTTGCCGCCAAGGTGGCCTCCACCGGCAACGAGAGCATCCTGCTGACCGAGCGGGGCGTCAGCTTCGGCTACAACACCCTGATCTCCGACATGCGCAGCCTGCCGGAGATGGCGCGCACCGGCTATCCGGTGGTGTTCGACGCGACCCATTCCGCCCAGCAGCCAGGCGGGCAGGGGACGTCAAGCGGCGGCCAGCGCGAGTATGTGCCGGTGCTGGCGCGCGCGGCGCTGGCGGTCGGTGTGGCGGCCGTGTTCATGGAATGCCACCCAGACCCTGACCACGCGCCGTCCGACGGACCGAACATGGTCCGGCTTGCCGACCTGCCGGAGCTGTTGGAGACGTTCGTGGCATTCGATGAAATCGCCAAGGCCCACCCGGTCGGCATCGCCTGACCGGTCGACCGACCAAGGAGCCGGCAGATGGCGCAGATCGAAGGTCGCTACGGCCTCGTCTACAGTGTCGACCGTCCCGAGACCGCAGCCAGGTTCGACGAGCTGGTCACCGGCTATCTCGGGTTCGAGCGCGACATCGGCGATCGCCTCAAGGCGTTGCTGGCCGGTGAGCCGGAGATGCCGCTCGCCCAGGTGACTAAGGGCTACTTCTTCAAGCTTTTCGGCAGCGCCGCCATGTCGGCACGGGCATCGAAGACCCTCTTCGACGCCGACCGTGCCTTCGCAGCCCGCCGCACCACCGACCGCGAGCGCCTGCACCTGGAGGCCTTGCGGGCCTGGTGCGCCGATGACCTGGACCGGACGACGGACCTCTGGGAAAGCATCCTGATCGACCACCCCAAGGATGCGCTGGCGCTCCGCCTCGCGCATTTCAGCCACTTTTACGCCGGCGATGGCCGCCGCATGCGCGACAGCGTCGCCCGCGTCCTGCCGGACTGGTCGGAGGCCGACCCCGATATCGGCTTCGTGAACGGCATGTACGGCTTCGCGCTGGAGGAATCAGGCGACTATGCCCGCGGCGAACGTTACGGCCGGATGGCGGTCGAGCGGAACCCGAGGGACGCCTGGTCGGTGCACGCGGTCGCCCACGTCATGGAAATGCAAGGTCGCCACGCCGAGGGCATAGCCTGGGTCACGGCCACCGCCGCGTCCACCGCGGCGCCGTCCA
>CAYNFA010000544.1:0-3525 GCA_964396345.1 uncultured Thalassobaculum sp. | reverse complement strand
GCTCGGCAACCGAGGGGGCGTTGGCGCGCGGCGCGATGGTCAGGCGAACGCCATTGGCGGTGCAGGCGGCAACGTCCACCGAATCGTACCCGACGCCGTGGCGCGAGACGATCTCGAGGTTGCTCGATGCCTCGATGATCCGGGGAGTGATCTTGGCGACCCGGACCGCGATGCCGTGCACGCCGTCGATGTGCCGGAGGATGTTCTCCTCCGAAACGTCGTGCAGCACCTCGTACTCGACGTCCTCGCGACCCGCGAAAAGCGCCATGCCGTCGGGGTGCAGCGCGCCGAGGATCAGAACCTTCTTCGTGTTGCTGGCCATGGTGGCGGTCCGCTCCGGATCAGTGGATGTCGGCGGACTTGCCCATCGCGGCCTTCAGCTTGCCGATATCGAAGCCCGGGGCGCGGGCGGCGTCCAGGATCACCGCCTCGCGCCGGGTCAACAGCTCGACCGCGTCCGGTAACTTCTTGACGGCGTCGCGCGGGACCACGACGGCTCCGTGGCGATCGGCGTGGACCACATCGCCGTCCTTCACCACCATTCCGAAGATGTTCACCTGCCCGCCGTGGTCGACCAGATGAACATGGGCGTGGCTCGGCCCGACCTTGCGGGCCACCAACTGGAAGCCCGGCGCGCAGGCGTCGAGATCCCGGATCGACCCGTCCGTGACCACCCCAAGCGCGCCCAGGCCCTTGTGGATCGCGGTGTTGACCTCGCCCCAGAACGCGCCGAAGCCCGGCTCGGAATCGAGATCCTGGATCACCACCACGGTCGGTCCGGGGCCGTTGGCGACGTATTCGTAGTAGGACTGCCGGCTGGCGACGTTCTCGGCGGCGGTACGGACGGCGGGCGAAACGGCGCGGATGGTGGCGGTCCGGGCGAACCCGCAGATCGGCTTCAGCTCCGGGAACGCGCACACCATGCTGCCGGTGGTGAAGCCGGTGGCGCGGCGCTCCGGGTTGGTGATCTCGAGCGCGTTGCAGATCGTCGGGGTGTCCCAGGCTGTGAGGCGGTCGAGGTCCGCCGCCGAAATATCGGTCATCGTTTCCGTCCCTTTGATTGCGTCTCGTTTGTCTGTGTTCGATGGCCGGGCGGCCGAAGAGATATGATGATCACACTAGCAGGGGTGCGGGCGCCGGCAACAGGTCCGGCCGTTCGGACTTGCCGGTTTTGCCCGGCTCGTTCACTTTCCGACCATGACCGAGCGTAATGTTGATCTCGCCTGCTTTGGCGAACCGATGATGGAACTGACCCGCATCGACAGTGTCGACGGGGAGGCGGCCTATCGCCCCGGCTATGGCGGCGACACTTCGAACTGTGCCATCGCGGCGTCCCGCCAGGGAGCGCGGGTGGCCTATATTTCGGCCGTCGGCGACGACATCTTTGGCCGTGAGCTGCGCGCGCTGTGGCGGCGGGAAGGCGTGGACGACGGCGCCGTGCGATGCGAGCCGGCGGCGCCGACCGGCCTGTACATCATCTCGCCCAGTCCGGCCGGCCGCGACTTCACCTACTATCGGGCCGGTTCGGCGGCCAGCCGCTACCGGCCTGAGTATTTGCCGATCGACCTGCTGGCGCGGGTGCGCGTCGTGCAGTTGTCCGGCATCAGCCAGGCGGTGGGCGAGGGACCGTGCGATGCCGGGTTCCGTCTGATCGAGTCGGCCCGCCAAGCCGGCTGCGAGGTCGCCTACGATACCAATCTGCGCCTCAAGCTGTGGTCCCTGGAGCGGGCGCGCGCCGTCATGCACGGCGCGATCGAACGCTGCACGGTGGCGCTGCCCTCGGTCGACGATTCCCGCATTCTTACCTGCCTCGACGATCCCGACGCGATCGCCGATTTCTATCTGCGCCGTGGACCGCGGGTGGTCGCGTTGAAAATGGGGGCGGACGGCGCGCTTGTCGCCACCGCCGATCGTCGCGAACGGATCGCGCCGATGCGCGTCGAGGCGATCGACGCGACCGGTGCCGGCGACACGTTCGACGGTGCCTTCTTGGCCCGGCTGGCCGCCGGCGACGATCCCTTCGAGGCCGCCCGCTACGCCAACGCCGCGGCGGCGCTGACCACGACCGGCTACGGGGCGGTGGCGCCGATTCCGGCGGTGGACGCGGTCAGGAAGCTGCTGGCGGTCCATGACAGCCGGATACCGTCGGCGTAAAGTTCGTTGCAACCGTCGGAACATATGCTTGGAGAAGATCGTCATGCGCGCGCGCGTCGCCGACCGGGAGCGCCCGGCATCGACCCATCCCCTGTCGCCCCTGGAGATCGTCGAGACGGCGGTTCCGGACGATGAGCGGGTCTGGGTGCCGCAGGCGCCGAACGTGTGGTTCAGGCCGCTGATGCTGAACACCCTGAACGGCGGCTGGTGCAACCTGCTGAGGGTTCGCAAGTCCGGCGTCCTCAGCCGGCATCTGCATCCGGCCCCGGTGCACGGCTTCGTCCTGAAGGGACAGTGGCGCTACCTCGAGCACGACTGGATCGCCACCGAAGGGTCCTACGTCTTCGAGCCGCCGGGAGAGACGCACACTCTGGTGGTGGACGAGGACTGCGAGGAGATGATCACCTTCTTCAACATCTCCGGGTGCATGTACTACGTCGACGAGCAGGGCCAGTGCACCGGCTTCGAGGACGTGTTCGCCAAGCTGGACATGTGCCGCAAGCACTACACCGCCGTCGGGCTCGGCGCCGATTACGTCGACCGGTTCATCCGCTGAGCGGCGGCCGCCGGCAATGCAGCCCCGCAAGCGCATCGGCCTGATCGCCCACGACGCCAGGAAGCCGGATCTGCTCGACTGGGCAGCCGTTCATCGTGAGCGGCTGGCGGTTCACGACCTCTGGGCGACGGGAACCACGGGAAGCCTGATCGCCGACCGCCTCGGGCTGCCGGTAACGCGCCTGAAGAGCGGGCCTCTGGGTGGCGACCAGCAGATGGGCGCGCTGATCGCCGATGGCGGGCTCGATGTCCTGATCTTCTTTGCGGATCCGATGTCGGCGATGCCCCACGATGTCGACGTGAAGGCCCTGGTGCGGCTTTCGACGGTTTACAACATCGCCATGGCCTGCAACCGCTCGACAGCCGATTTCCTGATCGCCAGCCCGCTGTTCGACACCGCCTACACTCCCGTCGACGCCGACTACGCCACGTATCTCGAACGGGTGGTGCCAATGCTGCCGGATCGCTCGCCTGGCTGATCGGCTGCGGATCGTTCGCGGCGAGGCGGTGAAACGACGAAGGGCCGCTCCATCGGAGCGGCCCTCGCTGTGATCGGCCGACAAACGTCGGTGGGCTATTCCAGGATCAGTTTCGGCAGCCAGAGCGTGATCTGCGGCCAGATGATGACGGCGACCAGCCCCATCACCTGGAGGGCGACGAACGGGATGATGCCCTTGTAGATGTTCTGGATCTTGACCGAGTTGGGCGCCACGCCCTTCAGGTAGAACAGGGCGAACCCGAAGGGTGGCGTCAGGAACGAGGTCTGCAGGTTGACCGCCACCAGGATGGCGAACCAGTAGATGATGTCGCGGCCCT
>CAYNFA010000543.1:0-3542 GCA_964396345.1 uncultured Thalassobaculum sp. | reverse complement strand
CCGGACCTACGGAGCGCACCGCTTGCCCGACGGGTCGGTGGTCACCTCCCTCGTCCTCAACGTCGACGGCAACTGGCTCAAGAATTTCCCCCTACGCTACGACCCCGTGGCCGACAAATTCAGCGCCGCCAACGGCGACTGCAACACCCTGAGCTACTACCTTGACGGCATCACCTGGGAAGGCGGGTACTGGATGGTCCACCGCGCGTACGAAGACGACGCCTACGGCCCCCTCACCCTGATGCGCCTCGAGATCACGACCGAAGATCAGTAGTAGTCAATCTCCACCAAGCACTCGTGGGAGACATGCTCGGTCACCCCGTCTTTGGTGAACTCCAGCTCGCAGATGCCCATGTACCGCAGGAAGTAGGGGTTCGTATAGAACGCCTTGATGGCCATGCGCACCGGGAAGCTGATGCGGCCCAGCACGTCGATGCTCTGTTGGTAGCGCAGCTCGGTGATGGTGCCGGTGACCTTGTAGCCGCCGGTGTTGATGACGTCGTGGGCGCGGCCGGCCAGCAGCACGCGCCCGCTTGCGTCGATCGACCCAAGGTCCCCGGTGGGGTGGTACGCGTGCGGCGGGCGCGGGGAGAAGCCGTCGGCGGTGCGATAGCCGCAGAACAGCTGCGGCCCCATCACGTGGATCTCGCCGGTCTCGTCGGGTGGAAGCTCGGCACCGTCAGGTCCGCGCACCGCCACGTCGACCCCCGGCGGTGGCCAGCCGAGGCAGGCACCGCCGCCTCCGACATCGTCCGCGCCGTACCACCGCTCGGTCTCCGCCGGCTCGAGCACGGTGATCGGGTTGACCATCTCGCTCATCCCGTAGGTGACCCGGATCACCGGGCCGAACACCGCGCGGGCCGCCGTGTACAGGCCGGGCGACAGGGTGGCGGTGCCGGTCCACACCGTGCGGATGTGGTCGAAACGGCGATCGCCGACCGCCTCGACGATCCGTCGCAGCACCGTCGGCGGCGCAAACAGGTCGGTCACCGAGCGGTCGTCGAGGGCGCGCCGCACCGCCCCCTCGTCGATGCCTTCCAGCAGATGCACCGAGGCGCCGGACTCCAGGAAGGCGAAGGTGAGCAGCGAGGCGCCGTGGCTGAACGGGGTCATCAGCAGGACCCGGTCGCCCTCGCCGACCCGGCGCGGCATGGCGGCGCGCAGCATGACGATCGACGCGGTCCAGGCCGCCTGGTCGACGATCGCCGCCTTCGGCCGGCCGGTGGTGCCCGAGGTGAAGGTGGCGCGGGCGTGGTCATCGGCAGCCGCCAGCCGCCAGCGGAACGGCGTCATCGCCGCCATTTCGCCGCCGGCGTCTTCGACCCCGCCGCCATCGACGACGGTGCGGCCGGGACCATGGGGTTCGGTATCCTCAGGGTCGCCGACCAGCACCCCGGCCCGCATCACCTCCAGGCAGTAGGCGATCTCCTCGGTCGCCAGCCCGGCGTTCAGCGCCACCTCGCAGCCGCCGGCGAGCTGGATGGCGTAGCTGCGCCACACCGCCTCGACCCGGTTGCGGCACAGATGCGCCACCGCCACGCCGGGGCCGACCCCGGCGGCCGCCAGCCGGTCGGCGAGGACGGCGGCGCGCCCGGCCAGGTCGGCGAAGGCCAGCACTCCGCCGCGACCGTCGACCGCGGCGACGCGCCCGCCGAACCGGGCACAGAACCGCGGGACGGCCAGGGCGCGGGGCACGAACACCGGCCGCCCTCAGGCCGTCAGCTCGAACAGGGTGGTCTGGTCCATGCCCTCGCCGAACCAGGCGCGGATGGCGGCTTCGCGCGGTCCCAGATAGGCGGTAACGCCGTCTTCCTGGACCATCGGCACGTCGTGGCCGGGGACCAGCACCGTGCCCGATCGCGCCCGCCACATCCGCCAGATCATCGCGATGGTGGCGCGGCTGACCGCGGCGTCGTAGGTCATGTCGGTGTCGCCGGACACCAGTTCGGCCCGGTTCTTGGCGGCGTCGCCGGTGAAGATCACGTCGCGCTCCGCCCCGGCCAGCCGGAACACCAGGCAGCCCGGGGTGTGGCCGGCGGCAAGATGGGCGGTGACGCCCTCCAGCACCGTGCCGCCGTCGCGCGCCCGCTCCACCCCCGGCCGGCGGCGCAGTTCCTCCACATACAGTTCCGGTACCGGGGTCTCGCCCCAGGGCACGGTGACCGCCCAAGCCATCTCGTCGTCGCCGATCACGATCCGGGCGTTGGCGAACATGGTGAAGTTGACCGAATGGTCGTAATGGCTGTGGGTCAACAGCACGTCGGTCACCTCGGCCGGCGCGAGGCCGTGCTCGGCCAGCCGCTGCAGCAGCGTGGTGCGCATGCCGAAGCCGCCGGTGTCGACCAGGGCGACCCGGCCGTGGCCGCGCAGCAGCGCGACGGTGCTCCAGCCGAGGCTGCCGTGGCAGACCGATTTGCCCGGATAGCCGGTCATCAGGACGTCGATACGCCAGCCGCCGGTGTCGAACCGCATGGTTTCGCTCATGGTCCCGCTCTCCCCGCCGCAAGGCGGCGTCTGGACGACGCCGTCTCGGTCATACCCCAGTTGCGGGGGGCGATGGAAATCGCGGAGTGCCAACACGCGTTCGAACCGAACGAGGGTCGGTCTTTAAAGGCGGGGCCCGCGGGCGAGCGTCATCCGGCGCGCGTCGAGCAGGGCGGCGAAGCGGTCGCCGGCCAGGTAGGCCAACTCGTCGGCGCGCGGCCCGGCCACCGGGTCGCGCGCCGCGAGTATTTCGTCCGGCTCGCCCGGGTGGCACATCACCAGCGGTCGGTCGCCGCCGTGGCTCAGATACGCCGCGAAGTCGCCGTCGACGGAGCGCCCCCGGTGGAACGACGTCACCCCGGTGAAGCCGCGGTTCATCGCAAGGCCGGCGGCGTCGGCCGTGCGGTCGAGCGGACGGGCCAAGGCGGCGATCACCAGCGCGCGCGGCGCGTCGACCCGGCGCCGCAGGATGCGCGCCGCCGACTCGGCGCAGGATCGCAGCCAGGTCGTCCGGCGGTCGAGGCGGCGGCCGAACAGGCCGAGCACCGCCTCGCGGATTCCGGGCAGCAGATGGACGTGCTGGTGGCCGTCGAGGAAGTCCGGGGCCCGGCCCAACGCCGCCTCGAACGCGTCGAGCTGGCGCTCGATCTCGCCGGCGATCTCGGCGACGTCGATCCGACCCAGATGGGCCAGCCGGATCAGCCGGCCGAGCGCCGGCATCCGGCCGGCCGGCGCCAGGCCCGGCATGGCCCCGACCGGGGCGTGGTCGGTCAGCGTCACGTGCAGCCCGACGTCGATCCGCCCGGCCAGTTCCCCGAGCCGGTCCGCCTCGACAGCCCACTCCGGGAACAGCGTCATGCAGCTGGTCGCCGACAGCCTGCCGGCCACCGCCAGCGCGCGGATGCCGCGCCCGACACCCGGCGCGATGCCGTAATCGTCCGCGCAGAGCACCAGCGCCCGCCGTTGATGAAGGTTAACGCTCATCGCTCTTGCGTCCGGATCGCGGAGAGAGGATAGGTGAACTCGCGGCGTTGTGCTGTACACGACGCTCCCGCGGG
>CAYNFA010000542.1:0-3548 GCA_964396345.1 uncultured Thalassobaculum sp. | reverse complement strand
AGCACCGCGCCAGCGTCCCGGCTGTTGAAGCCGATCGCGAGGTCGGCCCGCGCCAGCGCCGCCAGGGCCCCCCGATGGCCGGTATCCCAGGGGCCACCCGCGCGTTTGCCGGCGACCGACGCCTCGGCGACCGCGTAGGGTATGCCCAGGGCGTCGGCCACCGTGGGTCCGATCCAGTCCGGCGCCTTATAGTAAAGGTGATAGGTGAACCAAAGGTCCGGCCGCGGGCGGCGCCCGGCCTGGACCGAACGCACATAGCGCCCGGCCAACCGCTCGCCGAGGGCCGCCAGTCGGCGCTGGCGCTCCGGGTCGCCGGCACCGTCGCGGGTCCGCAGCCGGGCGGCCAGCTCGACCGAGTGGCCGCCGCGCTCCAGCGCCTGGACCAGCAGCCTCGCCATGGTGCGGTCGCCGGACGGGCGGTCGGAATCGGGCGGCTTCAGGGGCGCGTGGAACGCTACCCTCATGCGACGTCGGCGAGCCCATCCGGACCGAGGCCGAAGCGCGCGGCCAGCCGGTCGATCCCGGCATCGTGGCCGAACGCCGTCCGGACCCGATCGCGCCCGGCCGCCGCCAGCGCCGCCCGCCGGTCGGGATCGCGCGCCAGGGCGGCCACGGCCGCGGCCAGGGCAGCCGGATCCTCGGGTGGCACCAGCACGCCGGTGACGCCGTCCTCGATCAGTTCGGGGATCGCCGACACCCGGGTCGCCACCGCCGCGAGTCCGGCCGCCTGGGCCTCCATCAGCACGTTCGGCAGGCCGTCGCGGTCGCCGTCGCGGGCGATCTTGCTGGCGAGCACGAACAGGTCGGCACCCGCCAGCGCCGCCAGCACCGCGGCGCGCGGCTGGGCGCCACGCCATTCCACCCGGTCGGCGATCCCGAGCCGGCGGGCGCGGTCGCGCAACGCGTCCCGAAGGGCGCCGCCGCCGATGTGGACGAACCGCCAGGCCAGGTCGGCGGGCAGCGCCGCCAGCGCGTCCAGCAGGTCGTCATAGCCCTTCTTGGCGACCGCACGGCCGACCGAGACGATCACCACCGGGTCAGAGGTCTCGCGCCCATCGCGGCGCGGGCGGACGGCGGGTGCCGGAAAGTCGGCGAGGTCGAGGCCGTGGTAAAGCAGCTCGACGCGCCCCGGGGCCAGCGTCTCCAGGTGGTCGCGGCCGACCGCCGTGCACGTCACGGTCCAGGCGGCGTCGGACAGCTTCTCGCGCTTCTCCCAGTCGGGCGTGGTCCAGATGTCCTTGGCGTGCGCCGAGGCCGACCAGCTCCGGCCGCTCAGCAGCGCTGCGTAGCGCGCCACCGATGCCGGGGTGTGCAGGAAATGGGCGTGGAGATGCCGCACGGCCGGGTCGAGCTCGGCCGCCAGCACACAGGCCTGGCCGAACCGTCGGATGCGGTTCGGCGTCGGGTCGCGGCGCAGGTCGCGCCACCAGGCCGCCCAGGCGGCCCGGAATCCAGGCAGACGCCGGGCGTTGCGCCAGCCCCGCAGCACCCTGAGCGGCTCCTGGTAGAGGTACTCGGGCAGGTAGTCGACCGGCGCCGTGATGGCCTCGTGCACCGGGTGCGTCGCCCGGTCGGTCGGCCGCCGCAGCGCGACGATCCGGAACCTCAGCCCGCGGCGCTGCAGGCCGAGCAGTTCCTGGGCGATGAACGTCTCCGACAGGCGCGGGTAACCCTTGAGCACGACCGCGACGGGCCCACCCGGCAATGCCGACGCCCCGGTCACGCCGGCTGGCGGAACGGCACCACCGGTCGGGCGGCACGCGCCGCCACCCAGCGGTCGATCAACTGGCCGACCCGCTCAAGTCCGTCCAGCAGTTTCAGGTCGGTTGCCTCGGAGGGAAGCTTCTGGGACGGCAGCCGGCGCAGGGCGTCGGCCATGACCTTGGGGTCGCGATCGCCGTCCTCGACCACCACGCTCAGCAGGCCGAGTTCCTCGGCGCGCTTGGCGCGGATGTACTGTTCCAGCCGCGGTTCGGTGCGCGGCACCACCAGCGCGCGCTTGTCGAACGACAGGATCTCGCAAAACGTGTTATAGCCGCCCATCGCGACGATCGCGGCGCAGCGCGCCATCAGCCCCTCGATGCGGGAATCGAAGGTGATGATGTGGACCCGATCGAGCTTGTCCGCCCGCTCCATGAACTCGTGCTGCTGCTCCTGCGGCATGAAGGGACCGAGCACCATCAGCATCGGGTAGGGCAGCTCGGCGTCCTGCTCGTAGGCGCGCAGCACCCAGTCCATCATCGGCTCGCCGTCACCGCCGCCGCCGGCGGTCACCAGCAGGTAAGGCTCGTCGCCGAACGGCAGCGCCGGGGCCGCCGTGACCACGTGGGAATCATGCCGTCGCAGATAGCCGGTGTAGCGGGTCTTCAACCGCACCGACGCTGGGATTTCCAGGCCGAAATAGGGGTCGCAGACCTCCTTGACGCCGTACACCCAGATCTCGTCGTAGAGATCCTGCAGCGCCGGCAGCACCTTCTTGCGCTCCCACTCCGGACCCAGCAGCTCGGGCTCGTCCATGACGTCGCGCAGGCCGAGCACCAGTGGCGTGCCCCGCGCCTTGAGCATCTCCAGCGTTTCCTTGACCTCGCCGCGCAGGCCCCAGGGCTCCTTGTCGACGATGAACACGTCCGGATCGAAATGCTCGGCGGTGTGCTTGATGATCGCCGCGCGCAGCTGGACCGTCACCTCGATGTCCATGTGCAGGGACAGTGAGGTGTAGTCGCCGTTGCGCAGCTTGATCACGCCGGGAATGCGCACGAAATCGACGCGCGTCCGGAAGTCGAAACTGCCGATGATCGGCGAACCCGACAGAATCAGGACGCTGACACCCGGATCGGCTTCCACCAACGCGTGCGCGATCGCCCGGCAACGCCGAAGATGGCCGAGACCGAGCGTGTCGTGGCTGTACATCAGGACGCGAGCGTGCGTCCGACGTCTGAGCTGACTCATCGGTCTCCTCGCGACCGTTGCCGGATTAGTCGACGTTCGGCTGCGAACCCCTCGCCGGCCGACTATGCCACAATGACCCTGGGGTCGAAACGGTAACCTTATCAGACGGTCGGGTTGATCAGTCGAGTTGATCGGCGTGGGGATTGACCCCACACTCCGCTGCCATTCACAGACCCCGGACCGGTCGCCCATGGAATCGAGTATCTACCGGTTCATCTTCCGCTACAGCAAGCGCGAACAGATCGTGCTGCTGATCATGACCGGGCTGTCGTTTCCATTCCTGTACTTCTCCCTCGATCTTCCAAAGAGGATCATCAACGAGGCGCTGGACGCCAAGGGCGACGCCACCTTCCCGATCACCTGGCTGGGCGTCGAGTTCGGGCAGCTCGAATACCTGTGGACGCTGTCTGGGCTGTTTCTGGCGCTCGTGTGCGTGAACGGGGCGTTCAAGTACGTCGTCAACGTCTACCGCGGCCAGCTCGGCGAACGCATGCTGCGGCGGCTGCGCTTCGAGCTTTACGCCCGGGTTCTGCGGTTTCCGCTCGGCCGGTTCCGGCGCATGAGCCAGGGCGAGATCATTCCGATGATCACGGCCGAGG
>CAYNFA010000541.1:0-3551 GCA_964396345.1 uncultured Thalassobaculum sp. | reverse complement strand
CGACGCGCAGCTTCTTCGACGGCCTGGGCTCCAGCCGCCGCCTCGATCCCGGAACCGGAAAGCGCGTTCTTCAAAGCGGTCCAGGCGGCCGGGTCCGCGACCGCGGCGAACCCGGCGCGGGTGCGCCTCGCCTGCTCCGCAAGCGCGACGGCGTTCGAGCCCGCCGCTAGGGCGGACACCATGAACCGGTCAGGATGGCGCTCGACGAGATCGAGGGTGTTGCGCCCGACCGACCCCGTCGATCCCAGGACGCTAATTCGACGAGGAGAACCGACCGTCACCATGACAGCATGCTCTGTCCGCTGACATGGACCGCCAGCGCCACGAGCGGCAGAACCGCGATCTGACCGTCCACTCGGTCGAGCACCCCGCCATGGCCAGGGATCAGATGCCCTGAGTCCTTTACCCGGAACGCCCGCTTCACCGCCGACTCCATCAGGTCGCCAATCTGTGCGACCACAGCGAGCAACGCTCCCAGTGGGGCAAGAATCCAGGGATTCGAACCCTCGACGAACGCCGCCGCAACCAACGCGCCGCTCACCGCGGCCGCCATCCCGCCAAACAGGCCAGCCCAGGTCTTCGACGGACTGACCTTCGGCAGCAGCTTCGGCCCTCCGATGGTGCGGCCCGCCACATAGGCGCCAATATCGGTCAGAATAACGGTGGCGAGCGCCCAGACCACGGTTTCGAGCCCAAGCGGCACGCTGTGGCGCAGCCACAGCAGCGCGATCGCCGGCATGGCGATGCTGATGATCGCCACCGCCAGCCAAGGCGCCCGCGGAAGCTTGCCAAACCTGCCGGCGATTATGACGCACAAAGCGCCGGCTACCGCCGCCGCCACCCCTTCGTACGGGCCGCGTAGGAGCATCCAGGCCAGCGCCGTCGCCGACACGGCGAACACCAACCCGCACGCCAGCCTCCGGCGCGAGCGGTCAGCCACCAGGCTGCCCCATTCCCACGCCATCAGCGCGCAGATCAGCAATACGGCGAGTTGAAATGCCGGGCCACCCACGAACACCGTCGCCGCTGCAGCCGGAACCATGACCATCGATGAGACGACCCGCAGCCTGAGGTCGCTGCGCCGACCACGCAGAGGACCAGGTGAGGTCGCACCGCTCATCCCGCGCCCTGCCCGGTTGCTCTGCCATAGCGACGGTCACGGCGCGCGAACTCGTCGAGCGCCTCCTCGAGGTGGACGCGACCGAAATCCGGCCAGAGAACGTCCATGAACACGAACTCGGCGTAGGCGATCTGCCACAGCAGGAAGTTCGAAATCCTCTTCTCGCCGCTGGTTCGCACCAGCAGGTCGGGATCGGGCATCGCCGCGGTGTCAAGCCGGGACGCCACAATGTTCTCGTCGATCTCGGAGGGATCGAGGCGGCCCGCCGCAACCTCCTCGGCGATCCGCTTGACCACGCCGGTCAGTTCCCGGCGGCCGCCGTAGCTCAGTGCCACGGTCAGCACCATTCGGGAATTGCCGGCGGTCAGGCGCTCACCGTTCTCGATCAGGGTCACGATATCGGCCGACAGCCGGCTGCGGTCACCGATAACCTGGAAGCGGATGCCGTCGTTGTGCAGGTCGGCAATCTCTCGACGCAGATAGAACCGTAGCAGTTCCATCAGGTCGATGATCTCCTTGGCCGGCCGGCTCCAGTTCTCAGAGGAGAAGCCGAACAGGGTCAGGTATCCCACACCAAGGTCGCAGGCGGCTTCCACCGCCCGCCGAACCGCCTTCGCACCTTCGCGATGCCCGAAGCTTCGCGGCAAGCCACGGGCCCTCGCCCAACGCCCATTGCCGTCCATGATGACGGCGACGTGCAGGGGACGGTCGCCCTCCCCGAGCTGCGGCGCGGCATCCACCATGGATCAGACCTGCATGATGTCCTTTTCCTTGGCACCCAAGGCCTCGTCGATGGCCTTGACGTGCTTGTCCGTCAGCGACTGGATTTCCTCTTCGTAGAGGCGACGGTCGTCCTGACTGAGGTCGCCGTCTTTTTCCAGCCTCTTGAGGAGATCCATGCCGTCCCGGCGGACGTTACGGACCGCGACGCGCGCGCTCTCCGCGTATTTCGACGCCACCTTGACGAGTTCGACCCGACGTTCCTCCGAAAGGTCTGGAAGCGGGACGCGGATCAACTGGCCGTCCGACTGTGGGTTCAGGCCGAGGTCGGATTCCCGGATCGCCCGCTCGACCGCCTTGGTCATCGACCGGTCCCACACCTGCACCGAGATCATCCGCGGCTCGGGCACGCTGATGGTGCCGACCTGATTGAGCGGCATGCGGGCGCCGTAAGCCTCTACGTGAATAGGCTCCAGGAGACTGGCCGAGGCCCGACCTGTCCTGAGGCCGGCGAACTCGGTCCTGAGCGCGCTTACGCCCCCATCCATGCGCCGTTCGATATCATCGAGATCGAGGTCCGCCATGTCCCCTACTCCGTAATTATCGTGAACCGTCCCTTGCCCTGGACCACGTCGGCGAACGCGCCGTTATTGTGGATCGAGAAGATCAGAATCGGAATGTCGTTCTCGCGTGCCAGCGAAATCGCCGAAGCGTCCATGACCTTCAGGTCGTTGCGAAGAACGTCCATGTAGGTAAGCCGCTCGAAACGCTTGGCGTCGGCAACCTTCATCGGATCGGCATCGTACACGCCATCCACCTTGGTTGCCTTCAGCAACGCCTTGCAGCCCATCTCGGAGGCCCGCAGCGCAGCTGCCGTATCGGTTGTGAAGAACGGATTGCCGGTGCCGGAAGCGAAGATGACGACCCGACCCTTCTCCATGTGCCGCATGGCTCGTCGGCGAATGTAGGGTTCGCACACGGCAGCTATTGGCAGAGCCGACAGCACCCGCGTAGCAATTCCACGTCGCTCCAACGCGCTCTGCATCGCCAGCGAATTCATCACCGTTGCCAGCATGCCCATGTAATCAGCCGTGGCCCGCTCCATTCCGGATGCCGCGGAGGACACGCCCCGGAAAATGTTGCCCCCCCCGATCACCAGGCACACTTCGATTCCGACCGAATGCACCGACTCGATCTCGCCAGCAACGCGGTCGACCATCACCGGGTCGATGCCGTAGGTAAGGCTCCCCATGAGAGCCTCACCCGAGATCTTCAGGAGCACCCTAGGGTACGGCAGCGGTGCCGCGGTATCGTCCGTGCTGGAGCCCATCGCCCTCGTCCCTCCGGTCGCCGGCGGTCGCTCCTGTTCTACATCAACCGGCGAGCGCCGCTACTTCCGCCGCGAAGTCTGTCTGCTCCTTCTCGATACCCTCGCCGAGCTGCAACCGGACAAAGGCAGATAACGCGATCGGCGCGCCGATGACCTTGGCGGTGTTCTCGACCACCTTGCGGACCGGCGTCTCGCCATCGATCACGAAGGTCTGCTCGAGCAGCACAACCTCCTGGTAAAACTTCCGGACCCGGCCCTCGACCATCTTCTCGATGATGTTGTCAGGCTTGCCGGAAGCGCGGGCCTGCTCGATCAGGACCGCCCGCTCGCGCTCGACGGACGCCGGGTCGAGGTCGTCGGTCGACAGGCTCTGCGGCGCCG
>CAYNFA010000540.1:0-3551 GCA_964396345.1 uncultured Thalassobaculum sp. | reverse complement strand
GGGGATGGCGTGGGTCTTCAGCCGGATGCGCCGCGACAGCGCCAGCGTGCCCTCGGATCCCACCAGGAGCGACGCCATGTTGTGGCCGCCGCGCCCGTCGCGCTGCACCACCCGGTCGAGGTTGTAGCCGCCGACACGGCGCATCAGCTTCGGGATCCGGGCGTCGATCTCGGCGGCCTCGCGCTCGGCGATGGCGCGCACGGTCTGCACCAGGTCGCGGTAGCGCTCCGGCCCCGCCAGCTCGCCGATGTTGCCCGGCACATGGCCGAAGCGCGCCTCGGTGCCGTCCATCAGGATGGCGTCGATCGCCTCGACGTTGTCGACCATGATGCCGTAGTGGATCGACCGGCCGCCGCAGGAATTGTTGGCGGTCATGCCGCCGATGGTGGCGCGCGACGCCGTCGACACGTCGACCGGGAACAGCCGCCCGCGGGCCTTCAGCCGGGCGTTCAGATGGTCGAGCACGATGCCCGGCTGCACCGTCACCTCGTCGGTCGCCTCGTCGTAGTCGACGACCTCGCGCAGATGCTTCGTGCAGTCCAGCACCAGGGCGGTGTTCACCGTCTGGCCGCACTGCGAGGTGCCGCCGCCGCGCGGCAGCAGGGGGATCCCCTCCTCGGCGGCGATCTGCACGGCGATCCGCAGATCCTGCTCGCTGCGCGGGATCACCACGCCGATCGGCTCGACCTGGTAGATCGAGGCGTCGGTGGCGTAGCGCCCCCGACTGGCGGCGTCGAACAGCACCTCGCCCTGGAGCTCGCGGCGCAGCCGGGCGGCCAGGGCAGAATCGCCGATGCGTGCGCGCAGAGCGCTCATGGTCGCGGTCCCTCCATCACCTGCTAGACTAACCCGCTCATGCCCCAGCGGATACCGGACGAGCGGACAGCGGATGTCGGCGAGCGGACAGGAGGACAAGCAGCGCGACCCGGTCAGCGGCCACGTCGAATCCGACGCGGCGGTGATCGGCCACGCCGCCAGCTTCGCGCCCGGCGCCAGCGTGCCGTGGCACCGCCACCGCCGCGGCCAGCTGGCGCTGACGCTGGCCCGGGTGATGCGGGTGGAGACTCCCGACAAGGTCTGGCTAGTGCCGCGCGGCTCGGTCCTGTGGCTGCCGGCGGGCACGCCGCACCGCAGCCTGGCGCCCGAGCAGCGGCTGATGCGCAGCCTCTACGTGCTGCCCGACGCGGCCGGCGCGCTGCCCGACGCCCCGACCGCGGTCGAGCAGGGCACGCCGCTCGCCGACATGCTGACCTGGCTCGCCGAGACCTACGACAGCGACCGCCTGGACAAGGCCTGGTCGACGGTCGCCGGAGCGGCGCTGGCGCTGGTCCGCCCGGCCCCGGGGCTGAGCATCCGGTTGCCGCGCCCGGCCGACCCGGCGCTCGCCATCATCGCCGACGCGGTGCTGGCCGACCCGGCGGAGGACACCGGCCTGGAGGATTGGGGCCAGCGCCTCGGCGTCGGCGCCCGCACCCTGCGCCGCCGGGTGCAGGCCGAGACCGGGCTCAGCTACCGCGACTGGCGCCGCATCCTGGGGTTGACGGTGGCGGCCGAGCGGCTGCTGGCCGGCGGCCGGGTCACCGACGTGGCGTTCGAGACCGGCTACGCCGGCACCAGCGCCTTCGTGGCGGCGTTCCGGGCGGCGTTCCAGGTTACGCCGGGGGAGTTCCAGCGACGGGCGGCAGGGCGGTAGCCGCCGGCACCGCTCAGAAGCGCAGATGCACCTTCATCGAGCGCCGCCGGTCGCTGGCGGTGCGGAACGCCTCCATGGCGTCGGCGGCGGCGAATTCGTGGCTGAGCACCGGCGCCACGTCCAACCGGCCGCTCGCCAGCAGAGCAACGGCGGTCGGGAACTCGCGGGCGAAGCGGAACGAACTCTTCAGGGTCAACTCCTTGGTCATCACGTAGTCCATCGGCACCGTCACCTTCGGGTCGGCGTACATGCCGACCTGCACCAGCACGCCGCCGGGGGCGAGCTGGGCCAGGCAGGTGTTCAGCGCCGAGGGGTGGCCGGAGCACTCGACCGCGACATCGAAGCGGCCGCGCGGGTGGGCGGCATCGGCGACCGAACCGGGGTTGGCGGCGACGTCGTGGGTGCGGTCGGCGCCGAGCTTCTCGGCGACCGACAGAGGCTCTCCCGTCACGTCGGTGATCTCGACCGAGACGGCCCCGGCGAAGCGCGCCGCCAGCAGCGTCAGCGTGCCGATCGGGCCGGCGCCGGTGACCAGCACACGGCGGCCGAGCAGCGGCCCGGCGTGGCCGAGCGCGTGCAGCACCACCGACAGCGGCTCGGCCAGCGCCGCCACCCGCGCCGGCGTGCCGGCCGGCACCTTCACGCACTGCCGCTCGTGCGTCGCAAAGGTCTCGGCGAACATCCCCTGGGCGTGCGGGAACCGCCGCGACGAGCCGAGGAACACCATGTCGGCACAGAGATTCTCGCGGTCCGACCGGCAGAACCCGCAGGCGCGGCAGGGGTGGCTCGGGTTGATCGCCACCCGGTCGCCGACCGCCACAAGGGTCACCTGCGCGCCGATCTCGGCGACCGTGCCGGCCGCCTCATGGCCGAGCACGAACGGCTCGCGCACCGGAAAGTCGCCCATGCGGTGGTGGTGGAAGTAGTGCAGATCGGACCCGCAGATGCCACCGGACTCGACCCGCACCCGCACCTCGCCGGGGCCGAGCGGGCGCTCGTCGCGCGGCTCGACCCGGAGGTCCTCGATCGCGTGCAGCACGACGGCTTTCATGGGGAACCTCCGCAGACCGGCATCGGCAATCTGCGACCAGTCGAGGCGGGTGGCAAGCGCCCGTCGCTTCGTGAGTCCCGTATCCGTTCCGCCTGCGGCGGCCCGGTCCGGGATGACGACGAAAGGAGAGGGCGATCACCGGCGCGCACCCACACCATGTCGTCATCCCGGCCAAGCGCAGCGCGAGCCGGGACCCACCCGCCGCTCCGTCGGTGGGGGAGCCCTCAATCTCCCGTCGCGCGCGCCGCCGGAAGCGCCGCACCGGGGGCGTATTCCGGCACCAGCCGCCCCAGGATCCGCACGGTCAGGGCGGTGTCGCGAGCGCTGGCGGCGGCCTCCAGCTCGTCGAGGCCGCGGGCCAGCAGAGCGAGGTCGGTGGTGCGCGGCCGGGCCCGGCGCAGCGCCGGAATCGCGGTCGGCTCCAGCGCCTCGCCGTCGTGGAACAGTTCCTCGTAAAGCTTCTCGCCGGGGCGAAGGCCCGTGAACACCACGCGCACGTCCTCGTCCGGCACCAGCCCCGCCAGCCGGATCATCTGGCGCGCCAGGTCGACGATCTTCACCGGCTCGCCCATGTCGAGCACGCTGATGCCGCCGCGCCCGCCCTCGGTCGCGACCTCCAGGGCGGCGGCCTGCAGCACCAGCTCGACCGCCTCGCGCACCGTCATGAAGTAGCGGGTCATGTCGGGGTGGGTGACGGTCAGCGGCCCGCCGCGCTCGAGCTGGCGCTGGAACAGCGGCACCACCGAGCCGGTCGAGCCCAGCACGTTGCCGAACCGGACGGCCTTGAACTGCGTTGTGCATCCCTCG
>CAYNFA010000539.1:0-3553 GCA_964396345.1 uncultured Thalassobaculum sp. | reverse complement strand
GAGTGGCTGGCCGAGTGCCACGCCGCCGGCCAGCGCAAGCCTACCCCGCTGATCAATACGGCCCCGGCGACTACAACCGCCTGCACCAGGACCTGTATGGAGAGCACGTGTTCCCGCTGCAGGCGGCGATCCTGCTGAGCGAGCCGGGTACCGATTTCACCGGCGGCGAGTTCGTGCTGACCGAGCAGCGCCCGCGCCTGCAGTCGCGCGCCGAGGTGGTGAGCCTCGGCCGCGGCGAGGCGGTGATCTTCCCGGTCAGCCGCCGACCGGTGCGCGGTAGCCGTGGCGACCACCGCACCGCCATGCGCCACGGCGTCAGCCGCCTGCGCTCGGGCGAACGCTACACGCTCGGTATCATCCTGCACGACGCGGCGTGACGCCGGGGCGGCCGTCGACCGTCCGCCGCAGCGCCGCGCGGGCCAGCAGGCGGATCGAGACCAGCGTCGGCAACGGCGCGGTCGCGTCGGCCATGCCGGGCGGCCTCCACGGCGGCGATCTCGGCGCTGCCAGGAGAGATCAGGACAACGGCGCCGATGCAGGGGCCAGCTTCTCGGTCGATCCGAGCATCAGATCGTCCGTGCGCTGTCAGCGACCCGGAAGCTTGGGTGGCTGGTCCGGCGCCAGCCGGGTTGCGAGCGCGAGCGCGATCCGGTCGGCGTGGCGGGCGTCCGGGCTGTTCGGACCCATGGTGACGCTGACGGCAATGCCGATCCGGCGTTCCGGCAGATAGCCGACCGCGGCCGCGTATCCGCCGAACGACGGCGTCTGCATCACCCAGCCGTTGGTGACGAGGACGCCGAGCCCGTAATAGGCCTCGAGGCTCATCGGCGGGAAGGCGGCGGTGGTCGGCGCCAGCATCCGGGTGTGGGAGTCCGGCGAAACCAGGCTGCCGTCGCCGATGGCCGCGAACGAGGCCAGGGCGTCGCGGATGTCGGTGGTCATCACGGCGCCGCGCGCCAGGGTCCAGGACGGGTTCCAGTAGGTGGAATCCTCGTAGACGCCGCGCTCGTCGGTGAAGGCATGCAGGACCGGCGACGGGATCGCCGCCGTGGCGTCGCTGCGGGTAGCGTTCAGGGAGAGGGGCTCGAGGATGCGGCGGCGGATCTGGGCTTCGACCGGCAGTCCGGTGACACGCCGCAGCACCTCGCCGAGGATGACATAGTTCGCGTGCGAGTAGGCGAAGCACGCGCCCGGCTCGCACCGCATCGGATTCGCCAGGGCGTGCGCGACCAGCTCCTCCGGCTTCCACTGCCTGAACACGTCCGCGTAGATCGGCAGGTCCTGCACGTAGTCGGCGTAGCCGGCGGTGCTGTCGGCGAGCATCCGCAGGGTGATCCGGTCAGCCTTCGGGTAGTCCGGGAACCACTTGGCGAGGGGATCGTCCAGGGAGACCCGGCCGTCGTCGCGCAGCTGCAGCAGCAGGGTCGTCAGGTAGGCGATCGCGATCGCGCCGTTGCGGAAGCGCATGTCCGGGGTGGCCGGAACGCCGGCCAGCGACTCGCCCCAGGCTTCGGTCAGGACCGGACGTCCGTTGACCGATACAGCGACGATCGCCGACTTCAGCCGATCGCGCGCCATCGCCTCGGCAACCGCGCGCCGAATGCCATCCGCCAGGTCGGCGACGGCGAAGCAGTCGGCGGCGACGGCGATCCGTTCTTCACCGCAGCGAGGGGCTGCGGCTGCCGGGCCGGGTGCCGCGGCGAGCAGCGCGGCGAGTCCAAGGCCAGTGAAGAGCGCGCTCCGGATCGTCGTCGAAGGTCGGATCGAGCGGTTCATGGGGCATTCCTCTCGTGTGCGTTCAAGCCATTGCCTCCAGCACGGCCCGTGACGCGTCGTCGGCCGGAAAGAAGCTCTCGATGCGGATGTCGTGGAGCGCGATGTCCTGTGGTTCGCCGAGGGTGGTGATGGTCGAGAACAGCCGCACCGCCACGCCGTCCTTCTCGATGTCGAGGGTCAGCACCGGCGCCAGCGGTGCGGCGTCCTCGGTGCCCGTCGTGGACGCGCCGGCGGCGGCCCAGTGCGGCGCCGATGCGCCCAGCCGGCGCGCCATGTGCGGCAGCACCTCGTCGCGGTTGCGCAGGTAAGGCCCGAGACCGTCCGGGTCGAAGATCCACGACGCCAGGTCGATGGCACCGTCGGCGGCGGTCGGAAGCCCGTCGGGGGCCAGGAAATCGAGCATGCGCTCGGCGGCGGAGTTGGCGCGGCGCAGCCGCCAGGCGCGGTCGACGACGATGGCCGGGAACGGCTCCTGCTTCGCCAGGATGTAAGTCAACGCCGCCTCGACGGCGGCCAAATCGGGGTCGCCGTCGCGCCGCGCCAGGAAGGCCGGCGAGAACCCGGCCGAGGCCAGCAGCGTGTTGCGGTCGCGCAGCGGCACGTCGAGGGCGCCGGCCAGCGCCACCACCATGGAGCGGCTCGGTCGCGCCCGGCCGGTCTCCAGGAAGCTGAGATGGCGCTGCGAGGTGCCGGCGTCGAGCGCTAGGTCGAGCTGGCTGACGCCCCGCCGCCGGCGCCAACGCCGCAGCAGGGCGCCGAACTCGTCCGAGGCATCCAGGGCGTCCCGGTGATCGAAAGCGGTGGCCATGATTACCCCTCGCGTAATTGTGGCGATCCGGTGCCGGGCCGATGGTGGCGGCAGGTTACGTCATTGGAAGGAGACGATCATGTCGATGTTCACCACCCCTGAGAACACCCTGCGGACGGTGCTGCGCCTGAACGCCGGCTCATCGCTGCTGATCGGTGCCGCGATGGCGGCGGCAGCCGGGCCGCTGGCGGCGCTCTGCCTCACCGACCCGCGGCCGCTCCTCGGCCTCGACGGGGCCGGCTGGATTCGGCTTGTCGGCCTCGCCCTGTTCCCGTTCGCGGGCTTCGTGCAGTGGGTCTCCTTTCGGCCGGCGGCGCGGCCCGCCCTGGTGCGGGCGATCTGCGTAATGGACTGGTCGTGGGTGCTGGCGAGCGCCGTCCTGCTGGTGCTCGGCTGGAGCGCCTTCACCTGGACCGGCGCCATCCTGGTCGACCTGATGGCGGTCGCGGTCGCCGGCTACGCCGTGCTGCAGGCACGGTTCCTCGACGCCGCGCGGTCGGCGCCGCTGATGGCGTGACGGATCAGACGTTCAGGAAGTTGAGCGGCAGGCCGGGTCGTGGCCACTCCATGGCGACGAGCCGGCCGACGCCGGCCAGGGTGATGAAGGCGGTCCGGAGGTCCGGTCCGCCGAACGCGATGTTGGTGCAGTAGGCGTCCGGCATCGGGTGGAATTCGAAGGTGCCGGTGGCCGGCGAGGCGACCGTGATGCCGCCGGTCCCGAGGGTGGCGACGCAGATCGCCCCGTCGCGTTCGACCGCCAGGCTGTCGAATCGCCGGAAGCCGGCATCGCAGGCCACCAGCCGGCCGCCGTTCGGCGACGGGAACGGCTGCTTCGAAACCTCGCCCTCGCCGACGATCTCGTACGACCACAGCCGGCCGCCCTCGGTCTCGGCGACGTAGAGGGTGTTTTCGTCGGGTGACAGGCCGATGCCGTTCGGCATGACCATCGGGTAGATGGCTTCCTTGATC
>CAYNFA010000538.1:0-3559 GCA_964396345.1 uncultured Thalassobaculum sp. | reverse complement strand
GCGGGGCCAGAACTTGCCAAGCCATGTATGGCCTATCGTGCGGATCCAACCACATGTGCTGGACCTTGCCTTGCCAGGCGAAGGGCCGTCCGGTGACCAGATCAACGGCTTCCAAGGTGGCGTGATCGGGAAGGCCGAACTCCCAGAGAGGCACCTCGAAATGCGCCCCTTGCGGGTCGCGCGGGTCGAGGGTGACCGCGAACAGCAGCACGCTCGACAAATCGCTGGTTCGCTTGCCGTAGTAGAGGATGTGTTCGTTCCACGCGTTGTAAAAGGTCAGGTTGGTGAATTGACGCATCGCCGGATAATCGCGCCGCATTTCGTTCAAAAAGCGGATATCGGACTTGATGTGGCCCGGGCGATCCCAGTCCCAGGCGCGGATCTGGTATTTCTCGGAGTTCAGGTACTCCTCCTTGCCCGGCATGGCTTCGGCCTCGCAAAGCTCGAAACCGTTGTACATTCCCCAATTGCCAGCCAGGGTCGCTGCCAGGAAGGCGCGGATCCGGAAGCCGGGGCGGCCGTTCTCCTGGAGAAAGTGCGGGTTGATGTCCGGTGTGTTCACGAAAAAGTTCGGCCGCATGTAGTGCCGGCATTCGGTGGTAGTCAGTTCCGTCAGATACTCGGTCAACTCAGCCTTCGTCGTGCGCCAGGTGAAGTACGAGTAGGACTGCTGGAACCCGACCTTCGCCAGCCGCTTCATCATCTTCGGACGAGTGAAAGCCTCTGACAGGAACACCACGTCGGGGTGCGCCGCCGTGACCTCTCCGATCATCCACTCCCAGAACGGCAGCGGCTTGGTGTGCGGGTTGTCGACGCGGAAGATCCGGACGCCGCGCTCGACCCAGAACAGCACGACATCGCGCAGCGACAGCCAGAGGGAAGGCAGCGCGTCGCCGTAAAAGTGGACGTTGACGATGTCCTCGTACTTTTTCGGCGGGTTCTCGGCGTATTTGAGCGAGCCGTCGGGCCGCCAGTCGAACCATTCCGGGTGTTCGCGGATCCAGGGGTGGTCCGGCGAACACTGGATCGCGAAGTCGAGGGCCACATCGAGGCCGTGCTCGCGCGCGGCCGAGACCAGCCGCGCGAAATCGTCGAACGATCCGAGCTCACCGTGCAGGGCGTCGTGCCCGCCTTCTTTGGAGCCGATCGCGTAGGGACTGCCTGGATCGTCGGGCTCGGCGATCAGACTGTTGTTCCTGCCTTTGCGGTTGGCGCTCCCGATCGGGTGGATCGGCGGCAGGTACAGCACATCGAACCCGAGATCGTGGATGTAGGGAAGACGGGCGATGACGTCGTCGAAGGTGCCGTGCCGGTCCGGGTCGCCGGACTGCGAGCGCGGCATCAACTCGTACCAGGCACCGAAGGCGGCGCGCTCGCGGTCGACGACCAGCGGCAGCACGAGCGGGTAGCGCGTCGCCTGTTCGCGAAGGCCGCACCTTCCCATCAGCACCATGGCATGGTCGGACATCAGGACCGCGAAGCGATCGCCGTCATCGTGGGCATTTCGGAGCTCCTGCGCGACGGCGCGGAGAGCGGTGCGATCACCGCCGCTGCCGATCCGGCTCTCACCGGCTGTCCGCATCAGGAGCGTCTCGCCTTCCCTTAGTTCCAGCGAAACTGACTGCCCGGCACCGTGTTTCTTGATAATTTCCTCTCGCCAGCCCCGAAACCGGTCCGGCCAAGCCATGAAGGTGTACTCATAGGCGCGGTTTTCGGGGAATTCAGCGAAGGCCCGCCAACGATCATTCTCGATCAGGCGCATCGGCGTCTCTTCCCACCGACGTTCGCCCTTCGGACGCCACAGAAACACTACCTGCAACGGCGTGTGACCGTCGCAGAAGATGTCTGCCTCAAACGCCATGGGCTCTGCCACGACCGCCTTTGCGGGAAAGCGCCCCCCGTCGATTTGAGGCATCACGCCTTCAATGGCGACACGCGCTTCGGCCAAACGATGAAGCCGAATCTCCGATGTTTCCGCCTTTGCCACCATGCGGCTGTCTCTCCCAGCAGTTTCGTTCGTGGAGGCGTTAACCTTAACGGGACCACGCAGGTGCAACAACCCGACCCGGTGGATTTGTGTTCCACAGGAAGTGCGGCTGGCCGAAACTGCCACGCTTGACCGCCCAATCGCTCTCGCTCACCCTCAGTCTTGCGCGGTGTGGCGGGTGAAAAGATGGGCTTGGGTCACGATTTCGGTTTGGCGACCGTCGGCTTCTGCGGATGCTCCGGTTGTGGTGCCGGCGGAACGGCGGACTCCAGCGCTTCGCTTCGCCAGGCTTTGACCGGTTCGCAATCCTCGGGCGACGGGACGGTCGACGCGCTGGTCGCGGGGACTTCAAGCAAATGGGGCCCGATCGGACTGATGGGTCAATCGGTCACCGTGACTTACTCTTTCATGGCCTCGAATCCTGGTTACAACAGCGCGGACTCGACGTTTGCCGAGTTCAACGCAGTGATGAAGGCGGCGACGAAGCTGGCGCTAACCCAATGGTCGTCAGTCGCGACCATCACCTTCGTCGAGGTATCCGACGCCGGCGATGGCGGCACGATCCGGTTCGGCACCAACGCCCAGACCAACTCGGCGGGTTATGCCTACTACCCGACGACGAGCGCCATCGGCGGCGACGTCTGGATCAGCAACCTGTTCGACTACAACCTCGCTCCCGTGGTCGGCAATTACGGCTACCTGACGCTGATGCACGAAATCGGCCACGCGATCGGCCTCAAGCATCCAGGCGCCTACAGCCCGTCGGAGGACGGGCCGTTCCTGCCCAGCGCTACCGACAACACTGACTACACCGTCATGTCGTACACCACTGGCAGCGTGGTCTATCCAACGACCGTCGGCGCCTATGACGCGCTCGCGGCGCGCTACCTCTACGGCTATTCGGGAACTGGAACCATTGGCAACGTGACCTTCGGATCCGCCGCCGCCGAGGTGTTCTCGGGCGACAGCGGGGTGCAGTACATTCACGCCCGCGACGGCAACGATTACATCGCCGTGTTCGGCGGCAACGACGGGGTCGCCGCCGGATCCGGGAACGACACGGTGCTGGGGGGCGAAGGGGACGACTTGGTCTACGGCAACGTCGGCTCCGACCTGCTGAGCGGCGGCGCCGGTGCCGACACAATGTTCGGCGGCCAGAACGATGGGCCCGCCACCACCGGCGACGATGGAATCCTGGCGTTCCGGACCGGTGTCGAGACGGTGGTCGGCGGTGCCGGCGACGACGTCCTTTACGGCAACATGGGCGCCGACCTGCTCATCGGCGGCGTCGACGCCGACCGGCTGTTCGGCGGCCAGGATGCGGACACGCTGAGCGGCGGTGCCGGTGCGGACTCCCTCAACGGCAACAGGGGGTCGGATGTGCTGATCGGCGGCGATGGTTTCGACCGGTTCATTTTCGGTGCTTCCAGCGGAAACGACACCATCGCCGATTTCACCTACTTCACCGACTACCTTGTCATTTCTCGAAATGTGAACGGATCCGGGATCAACTCCTTCAACGATGTCGTGGCGCGTGCCACCCAGGTCGGTAGCGACGTGGTGATCGACCTC
>CAYNFA010000537.1:0-3560 GCA_964396345.1 uncultured Thalassobaculum sp. | reverse complement strand
AAGCCGCACTGCAACATCGGCACGATTGGTCACGTTGACCATGGCAAGACGACGTTGACGGCCGCGATCACGAAGGTTCTTGCGGAGACCGGCGGCGCCACGTTCATGGCGTACGACGCGATCGACAAGGCTCCCGAGGAGAAGGCGCGGGGGATCACGATTTCGACGGCGCACGTCGAGTACCAGACGGAAGCGCGTCACTACGCGCACGTCGATTGCCCGGGCCACGCCGACTACGTGAAGAACATGATCACGGGTGCGGCGCAGATGGACGGCGCGATCCTGGTGGTGTCGGCGGCCGACGGCCCGATGCCGCAGACCCGCGAGCACATCCTGCTGGCGCGCCAGGTCGGCGTCCCGGCGCTGGTGGTGTTCATGAACAAGGTCGACCAGGTCGACGACGAGGAGCTTCTGGAGCTGGTCGAGCTCGAGGTCCGTGAGCTTCTGTCGTCCTACGACTTCCCGGGCGACGACATTCCGATCGTCAAGGGCTCGGCCCTGATGGCGATGGAAGACGGCGACGCGACCATGGGTCACGACTCGATCCTTCGCCTGATGGAGGCGGTCGACGCCTACATCCCGACGCCGCACCGCCCGAAGGACCAGCCGTTCCTGATGCCGATCGAGGACGTTTTCTCGATCTCCGGCCGCGGCACGGTGGTGACGGGTCGTATTGAGCGCGGGATCGTGAAGGTCGGCGAGGAGGTCGAGATCATCGGCATCCGCGACACCACCAAGACGATCTGCACGGGCGTGGAGATGTTCCGCAAGCTGCTCGACCAGGGCGAGGCCGGCGACAACGTCGGCGTGCTGCTGCGCGGCACCAAGCGCGAGGACGTGGAGCGCGGCCAGGTGCTGGCGAAGCCGGGCACCATCAAGCCGCACACCAAGTTCAAGGCCGAGGCCTACATTCTGACGAAGGAGGAGGGCGGCCGTCACACGCCGTTCTTCACGAACTACCGTCCGCAGTTCTACTTCCGGACCACGGACGTGACGGGGACGGTGGCGCTGCCCGAGGGCACCGAGATGGTGATGCCGGGTGACAACGTCGCGATGGACGTCGAGCTGATCGCGCCGATCGCAATGGACGAGGGCCTGCGCTTCGCGATCCGCGAAGGCGGCCGCACCGTCGGCGCCGGCGTCGTCTCCAAGATCATCGCGTGAGGATGAAACGGCCCCGCCGGCCGACCGGTCGGCGGGGGCACTTTTTCGCTCCTCCGAGGGCGTGGGATTGAGACGATGGACAGCCAGAACATCCGCATCCGCCTCAAGGCGTTCGATCACCGGGTCCTCGATCAGTCGACCGGGGAGATCGTAAACACGGCAAAGCGCACCGGTGCCCGGGTCCGTGGCCCGATCCCGTTGCCGACCCGTATCGAGCGGTTCACGGTGCTGCGCGGGCCGCACATCGACAAGAAGAGCCGCGAGCAGTTCGAGGTCCGTACCCACAAGCGGGTGCTGGATATTGTCGACCCGACCCCGCAGACCGTCGACGCGCTGATGAAGCTCGATCTGGCGTCCGGCGTCGACGTCGAGATCAAGCTCTGAGTGGGGGATCTGCGATGCGTTCGGGACTGATCGCTCAGAAGGTCGGCATGACCCGCGTCTTTAACGACGAGGGTAATCACGTGCCGGTCACGGTGCTCAAGGTGGACGGCTGTCAGGTCGTCTCGGTGCGCACCAAGGCCAAGGACGGCTACACCGCGGTGCAGCTGGGCGCGGGTGTGCGCAAGCCGAAGCACACCACCAAGCCGATGCGCGGGCATTTCGCCAAGGCCTCGGTCGAGCCGAAGCGCAAGCTGGTGGAGTTCCGGGTTACCGAAGACGCGCTGCTTGATGTCGGCGTCGAGATTTCGGTTGCCCACTTCATCGCCGGCCAGAAGGTCGACGTCACCGGGACGTCGATCGGCAAGGGCTTCGCCGGTGCGATGAAGCGGCACAACTTCGCTGGCCTGCGCGCCAGCCACGGCGTTTCGCTCTCCCACCGCAGCCACGGTTCGACTGGCAACAACCAGGATCCGGGCCGCGTCTGGAAGGGCAAGAAGATGGCCGGGCACATGGGAGACGTCCGCGTGACGACCCAGAACCTGGTGGTCGTGTCCACCGATCCCGAGCGCGGCCTGATCCTGGTCCGCGGCGCGGTGCCGGGTTCGGACGGCGGCTGGGTCCTGGTGCGCGACGCCGTCAAGGCGAAGCTGCCGGACGGCCTGCCGTTCCCGGCCGCCATCAAGGCGGCGGCGGCGGAGCCCGCCGCGCCAGCCGAGGATTCGCCGTCCGGCGAGTCCGAGCAGAAGGACTGAGGTCATGAAGCTGGAGGTCACCAACCTCGAGGCGGAGAAGACCGGCGAGATCGATCTTGATGATTCGATTTTCGGTCTCGACCCGCGCCGCGACATCCTTGCCAGGGTCGTGAACTGGCAGCTCGCCAAGCGGCGGTCTGGCAATCACAAGACCAAGAGCATCTCGGAAATCAGCGGCACCACCAAGAAGCCGTACCGTCAGAAGGGTACCGGTCGGGCTCGTCAGGGTTCGCTGCGCGCCACCCAGTTTCGGGGTGGGCAGACCGTTCACGGCCCGGTGGTTCGCAGCCACGCCCACGACCTTCCCAAGAAGGTTCGAAAGCTTGGCCTGAAGTGCGCGCTGTCTGCGAAGGCGAAGGCTGGTCAGTTGATCGTGCTGGACAGCGCCTCGACAGACGAGCCGAAGACCAAGGCGCTGGTGGCGAAGTTCCAGAAACTCGGCTGGCAGTCGGTCCTGGTGATCGACGGTCCGGAGCTGAACGAGAGCTTTGCCCGCGCGGCTCGGAACATTCCGAAGGTGGACGTGCTGCCGCAGCAGGGGGCAAACGTCTACGACATCCTGCGGCGCGAGACGTTGGTCCTGACCCGCGGTGCCGTGGAGCATCTGGAGGCGCGGCTGAAATGAGCATTCGACCCTACAAGCCGAAGCCGACGACGGTGAGCGCCGAGCGGGCCTACGAGGTCCTGCGTGCGCCGATCGTTACCGAGAAGTCGACCCGTGGGTCGGAGTTCAGCCAGGTTACCTTCGAGGTTCCGCTGGACGCGACCAAGCCGGAGATCAAGCCGGCGATCGAGCGTCTGTTCGATGTCAAGGTCCGGGCGGTGAACACCCTGCGGGTCAAGGGCAAGACCAAGCGCTTCCGCGGCCGTCCCGGCAAGCGGTCGGATTACAAGAAGGCCGTCGTGACTCTGGCCGAGGGCCAGTCGATCGACCTGGTGGCGGGAGTCTGACGCCATGGCGTTGAAATCCTACAACCCGACGACGCCGTCGCAGCGGCAACTGGTGATCGTCGACCGTTCCGAGTTGTGGAAGGGCAAGCCGGTCAAGAAGTTGACCGAAGGCCTGACCAAGAAGGCCGGCCGCAACAATACCGGGCGCATCACGGCGCGCCGTCGGGGCGGCGGTCACAAGCAGAGCTATCGCATCATCGACTTCAAGCGCCGCAAGTTCGACGCGGTCGGGACGGTCGAGCGCCTGGAGTACGATCCGAACCGGACCGCCTTCATCGCGTTGATCAGCTACGAGGACGGCGAGCAGGT
>CAYNFA010000536.1:0-3564 GCA_964396345.1 uncultured Thalassobaculum sp. | reverse complement strand
ACAACGGCTACTGCTCGATCCGCGACCTGCAGGTCGGCCTGTTCGGCGGCCGCGAGCTGGCGACCGGGTTCATCCACGACGCCTCGCAGGAGCTGTTCAGCGCCGACTTCGCCATGATGGCGAAATCCATGGGCGTGGAATCGGCGCGGGTCGACAGCGCCGGCTCGGTCGAGGACGCGCTGCGCCACGCCATCCAGGCCAACAAGCCGTACCTGCTGGAGGTGCCTGTCGACCGCGAGATCCGGCCGATCGGCACCGGCAGTTGGGAGCTGCCGCCGCTGCCGAACCCCGAGCCGAACTTCCGCAAGGCGCTGGCGGCCGCGGGCATCAAGCCGTGAGCGCGGCGAGCGCCGGCTGGCCGGTCGGGATCCACACCTACTCCTACATCTGGAAGCTGTCGGCGCGCGACACGCTGGCTCACCTGGCGGACCGCGGCTACCGGCTGGTCGAGCTGCTGGTGAACCGCCCGCACCTCTGGCCGGAGGAGCTCGACACGGGAGAACGCCGGGCGGTCGCCGCCCTGCTGGCCGCCCGCGGCGTCCGGGTGGAGGTGCTGAACCCACCGAGCCTGGACCTGAACCTGGTCAGCCCGTCGCCGGAGATGCGGGCGATGACCCGCGCCCACTACCGCCGGGTGATCGAGCTGGCGGCCGACTGGGGCGTGCCCTGGGTGCTGGTGGTACCGGGCAAGACCCATCCGCTGCTGCCGGCCCCGTCGGATCTGGTGTGGGGCTGGTTCGAGGAAGCGATCGCCGAGCTCGACCGGTTGGCCGAGGACAAGGGGTTGGGCATCATCCTGGAGAACATCCCGATGGCGTTCCTGCCGACCGCAAACTCCCTGATGCGGGCCATCGACCGGCTTGGCAGCGACCGTCTCGGCATCTGCTACGACGCCGCCAACGCGGTGTTCGCCCGCGAGGCCCCCGATGCTGGGCTGCGGCGGGTCGCGTCGCGGCTGAAGGTCCTGCACCTTTCCGACACCGGCCTCGCCCGATGGGACCACGCCACCATCGGCACCGGCGTCGTGCCGTTCGACGCGGTCGCCGCGGCGTTGCGGGAGATCGGCACCGAGGTGCCGACCATGCTGGAAATCATCTCGCCGAACGGCGACGACGATATCGCCAACAGCCATCGGGCGCTGGCCGCCCTCGGATGGGAGGCGGCGCCACGCTGACCCGAGCCCTTCGCGAAGCGGAGGGCCACGAAAAGAAGTTCCCAGGGAGGAAAGCATGACCGACCAATTCAGCGTCGACGGCATGACCGCGCTGGTTACCGGCGCCGCCGGCGACATCGGGCGCTGCCTGGTGGCGGGCCTGCTCGGCGGCGGCGGCCGCGTGCTTGCGGTCGACCGCGACGAAGGCGCCCTCGCCGAGGCGCAATCCGGCTGGGCGAGCGATCGGGTGGCCACCGCGGCGTGCGACATCACCGACGAGGCGGCGGTCGAGCGGCTGTTCGCCGAGCGGGTGGCGGGCGACCTCGACCTGCTCGTCAACAACGCCGGGGTGATGCTGCGCGCGGCTCCCGAGGAGACCGAGTTCGAAGGCTGGCGCGCGCTGATGAGCGTCAACCTGGACGCCGCCTTCCTGTGCGCCCGCGCCGCCGGCCGGCTGATGAAGCCACGCGGCCGCGGCGCCATCGTCAACATCTCGTCGATCGCCTCGGTCAAGGCGCTCGACGGGCGGGTCGCCTACTGCACCTCGAAGGCGGCGATCGCCCACATGACGCGGGTGATGGCGCTGGAATGGGGGCCGTTCGGCATTCGCAGCAACGCCATCGCGCCCGGCTTCATCCGCAGCCGCATGAACGCCGGGTTGCGCGCCATCCCAGAGCGCGCGGCGGCGATGACCGCCCAGGTCCCCCTCAAGCGCTTTGCCGAGCCCGAGGAACTGGTCGGCCCGCTGCTGTTCCTGGCCTCGCCGGCGGCGCGCTATGTCAACGGCCACGTGCTGTTCGTCGACGGCGGGCTGCAGGTGACCTGAACCGCCGGCGAGGCTCCCGAGGAGGCATGTCCGTCGGCGTTTGATATTTCCCCGCGGCGTCCCACATGCGAGTGCTTGCAGAATGTTTCCCGCAGAATTGTCGGCGCGCCACTCTCCGCTCCTTGAAAGTCCTCACGCCATGCCGACGACACAGATGAACGCTGCGGCATGGGACGCCCGTCGTCTGAGGCTGGCGATCGACGCGGCGGGTGTCGGGCTGTGGTCTTGGGATGTCGGCAGCGATCGACTGACGCTGGATGAGACCTCCGCCGCCCTCTGGGACACGCCCAGCGATGGGGATGTGTGTTTCGACAAGCTGTCGTCGCGCATCCACCCCGCCGACCGCGACCGCGTCGGCGCCGGGTTCGCCGCCACCCGCGCCGCGCCGGGTCCCTTCGAAATCGACTTCCGGATCATCGTCGACGACGAGATCCGCTGGGTTTCCGCCCGCGGCCAGGGTGACGACGCCGGCATCGACGGGAGGGTGATGTTCGGGGTTTTCCTGGACGTGACCGGGCGCAAGCAGGCCGAGGAGAGCAACGAGCTGCTCGCCGGCGAGATGAGCCATCGCGTCAAGAACCTGCTGGCGATCGCCACCAGCCTGACGTCGATGACGTCGCGCAACGTCGCCAGCGCCAAGGACATGGCCGGCAATCTGATCGGCAGGCTGACGGCCCTCGACCGCGCCCATGACCTGGTTCGCCCGCTGCCCGGCCAGCAGGGCAAGGCGGCGCTGCTCGGCGACCTGATCTCGGTGCTGCTGGCGCCTTACGACAATCTGGGCGCCTATTCCAGCCGCATCCGCGTGGCCGTGCCGCGCATGGGCGTCGGCGAGGGATCGGCCACCACCCTGGCCCTGATCTTCCACGAACTCGCCACCAACTCGCTCAAGTACGGCGCGCTGTCCGCGGAGGAAGGCACCCTGGACGTGTCCTGCTGCGGCCGGGACGAGAACGAGGTCGTGATCGTGTGGACCGAGCGCGGCGGGCCCGAGGTGATCAACCCGCCCGATCCGAAAGGCTTCGGCAGCCGGCTGATTCGCCAGGGGATCGAGGTGCAGCTTCGCGGCTCCATCGACTTCGACTGGCAGCGGGACGGCGCGGTCGTGACGATCCGGATGGACCAGGCGCGGCTGGCGCGCTGACCCGTCCCGAGGGCCTTGAGGGTCGGATCTCGAGGAACTCGGTGTACGCTGGGGGTCAACTAAGCTTCCGGTGTTCGGAGGTGCCGATGACCAAAGTCCCCGCCGATCTATCCGAGCTGCGCGCCGCGCTGCTCGCCCGCCTCGAGGCACTGCGCGCCGCCAGCGAGAGCACAGCCGAAAGCCGGCGCCCCGTGGAACTCGACCAGACCTCGGTTGGCCGGTTGTCCCGCGTCGACGCCATGCAAGTCCAGGCCATGGCCATGGCCACCGAGCGAAACCGTCACGAGCAAGGCCGCCGCGTCGAATCGGCTATCCAGCGGATCGATGCCGGTGACTACGGCTTCTGCGCGACATGCGACGAGCCGATCGGCGCTGGCCGGCTGGCGGTGGATCCGACGATCCCCACCTGCATCCGCTGTGCCTCGCGCGCTGAGCGTTGAC
>CAYNFA010000535.1:0-3576 GCA_964396345.1 uncultured Thalassobaculum sp. | reverse complement strand
TCGCTCGGCGGGCGGGCAAGCATCGACGGGGTGTTCTGCCTAGTCGACGCCGCCGGGTTCGGAGCCCTCGACTTCGCCGCCACCGAGCTGGCGATCGAGCAGGCGTCGTCGGCGGACGTGGTGGTGCTGAACAAGGTCGACAACGCCTCCCCGGAGGAACTGGCGGCGGTCGAGTCGACCCTGCGCGGCCCGGTCCCCAACACCCGGTTCCTGACCGCGCGCTACGCCGACGTGCCGCGCGAAATGCTGTTCGGGACGGAGCGGGCGGCCGAAACGCGCGGCCGCGGTGGGCACGACCACGACCACGACCATCATCACGATCACGACGATGGCCATCACGATCACGGCGAGGAGTTCCAGGCCTGGTCGTGGCGAAGCGACCGGCCGCTCGACCGTGCCGCCTTCCGCAACGCCGTGCGCCGACTGCCGGTGACGCTGCTGCGGGCCAAGGGCGTGGTCGCCTTCGCCGACCGACCGGAGGAGCGCGCGGTGTTCCAATTGGTCGGCCGCCGCCACACCATCGAGGCGGTGCCCGGCCAGGCGCCCGCGGCGTCGGCGCTGGTGGCGATCGCCCGCACCGGCGAGCTGGACGCCGGGGCGCTGACGGCGCTGCTGGACGGCTGCCGCTCGAACGGCTGATCGGCGCCTCAGCCCCGGTAGCGCTTGTGCATGAGGTAGCCGGAGGTGGCCGTCAGCACCAGGGTGGTGGTCATCAGGATGAACGACACCGCCGCGCCGAACGGCCAGTTGCCGAGCTGCATCTGCCCGAACACCAGCGGCGCCAGCATCTTGAACTCGGGGCCGCCGAGCAGCACCGGAGTGGCGTAGGCGTTCATGCCGAGGATGAAGGTCAGGATCACGCCGGCGATGATGCCGGGCAGCGCCAGCGGCCATAGCACCCGCCAGAACATGTGCCACGGGCCCGCACCCAGGCTGAACGCCGCCTCCTCCACCGCGCGGTCGATGCTCTCGATCACGCTCTGCAGGGTCAGCACCATGAACGGCAGGTTGACGGCGATGATGCCGACGATGACCGCGCCCTCGGTGAACATCATGTCGACCGGCTCGTCGACGATGCCGAAGCCGATCAGGCCGGCGTTGATCATGCCCCGGCTGCCGAGCAGCGTCATCCAGCCGGCGGCGCGCACCGCGTTGCCGACGAACAGCGGCATGACCACCAGCATGATCAGGATGTTCTTGAAGCGCGTTCGGGTCCGGGCCAGCGCGTAGGCCAGCGGGAATCCGAGGATCAGGCAGGCGACGGTGCAGAGCAGGGCGACCTTCACGGTGGTGTAGAACACCCCGAGGTAATAGTCGTCGCTGAAGAACTTCACGTAGTTTGCGAGCGTGTAGCCTTCGAGCACGAAGCGCCGAGCCTCGTACAGGTCCAGGCTGTAGCGGAGCAGGATGAGGATCGGAATCAGCAGTCCGGCGGCCACGATGAACGTGGCCGGGCCGATCAGCGCCGCCGCCGACAACCGGGAGCCGCCCCGCTCCTCGACCGTGACCGCGGTTGTCGCCCCTGCTGCCATGAAGTCTCTCCTGTGCCGCGCGTCCGAATGCTGCCGAGTGGAGCCCGCCCCCACCGTCGGCGGGGGCGGGCATCCGGTTTCCCAGTCCAGGCTCAGGCCCCGATCAGGTTAAGGTCCCGATCAGGCTCAGGCCCCGATCAGGCTCAGGCCTTGAACTCCTTGTCCCACCACTCTTTCAGGGCAACGTCATTGTCCATCATGTAGCCGTAGTCGAGGTTTACCAGCTTGGAGACCTGATCCGGCGTGAAGCCGATCCGCTCGTTCAGGTCGGGCGCCACCACCGCGTTGGTGACGGTCGGGTTGTAGCCCATGTCGACCGCGAACGCCTCCTGGGCCGACTTCTCCAGCATGGCGTCGAGGTAGGCGTAGGAGCCTGCCTTGTTCGGGGCGTTCTTCGGAATCACGAAGCCCGACACGTAGGCCAGCGCGCCCTCGCTCGGGGTGATCGCCTGGACGTTGATCCCGGCGTTCTGCCACTGGACGGCGCGGGCCTTCCACATGATGCCGACGCCGAACTCGTCCGACTTCAGGCCCTGGGCGAACGCCTCGTTGGTCGGGTAGATGCGGGCCCCGGCCTTGCGGACCTCCAGGAGCAGCTTCTTGCCCGGCTCCAGGTTGGTGACCGACCCACCGGCCGCGAGCGCCGCCGCCACCAGCGTGTACTGGTACTGGATGTCGATGATGCCGAGCTTGTTGCCGTGCTTCGGATCGAAGACGTCCTTGTAGCTGGTCGGCGCGGTCGCCACGATGTTCGGGTTGTAGACCGCGATCTTGCCGGAATAGATGTGGCCGACACCGTACTTGTACTTCATCGACGGGAGGAGGTTCCCGGCGTTCTTCAGCTTCGAGTAGTCGATCTCGTCGGTGATGCCGAGCTCGTGCTGCAGGTACATGTTGATGTCCGACAGGCCCTGCACGTCACTGGTGCCGCGCGGCAGGCGCTGCTCGGCCAGCATCTTGCTGCGGCGCTGCGGGTCGCCGGCCTGGTCCTGGACGACTTCCCAGCCGGCCGGAATCAGGATCGGCGTCTCGATGTTCTTGTTCAGGAGGCGGGCGTAGTCGCCGCCCCAGGTCCCGACGACGATCTTGCCCTTGGCTTGGGCGAGCGCGCTGCCCGCCTTGCCGAGCGCCGCAGTTCCGGCGAGGGCCGCCGCCCCCTGCATCAGATGGCGACGGGATACCCCGAAGCCGTGCTTGCTGTTAGCCATGTTCCACACTCCCTGTTCGTTCGCTCGCTTGCCAACCATTCCGTGCCTGCCGCCGGCCGAGCTATGCCGGGGGAAGGTCCGTGGGGTCGGCATCCTCGCCGGCCCCGGGGAAGACCGACGCCGAGGCGACGGTCCATCCGACGTGCACCCTGTCGCCGGCCTTGGGCATGAAGCCCTCCTCCCGGTTGGGGATCTGCGCGATCACCAGGTCCGCCGGGGACAACCGGATGTGAAGGTCGATCAGGCCGCCGAGGTAGGAGACGAACTCCACCTCGCCTGGGAAATCGTTGTCGGCGCCGGCCAGCGGCTCGGGCGCCACCATGACGCGCTCGGGTCGCAGCGCCATGCCGGCCGGACCGGGCGTCGTTCCCCGGCAGGCGACCGCCAGGCCGCCCCGGGTCCGGAACCGATCCGGGGTCTCCAGGCTACCCTCCAGGAAGCTGCTGCGGCCGACGAACCCGGCCACGAACCGATCGGCCGGCCGCTCGTACAGGTCGCGCTGGGTGCCGACCTGGCGGACCTTGCCCTCGCTCATCACCACCAGGCGGTCGGCCATCGTCAGCGCCTCCTCCTGGTCGTGGGTCACCATCACGGTGGTCAGGCTGAGGGCCTGCTGCAGTCGGCGGATCTCGACCCGGACCTCCTGGCGCAGCTTGGCGTCGAGGTTGGACAGCGGCTCGTCGAGCAGCAGCACGTCGGGACGGAACACCAAGGCGCGGGCCAGGGCGACGCGCTGCTGCTGGCCGCCCGACAGCTGACGCGGCAGGCGGTCGCCGAGATGGCCGAGACGGACCAGCTCGAGCGCCTCGGCGACCCGCTTGACGGCCTCGGCCTTC
>CAYNFA010000534.1:0-3584 GCA_964396345.1 uncultured Thalassobaculum sp. | reverse complement strand
CTCTCGACCTGGTGGCGGTGGTGCGCTGGATCGACAAGGCCCATCTCGACGGCTTCGCCAAGCGGGTGATGGCGTCCTTCGGCGCCCACCGCGGTGCGGCGGGCGCCTCTGGATGACAGGTCCTGAATCTACAGTCCGGCGGTGATCGCCACGCCCGCGGCCGCGGTCGCGAGGCCGGCAAACCGCACCACGCGCGTCGAGGCGATACGAACCAGGCCGGCGACGAGGGCGATGCCGGCGGCGTGCAGGAGGGCGGTCGCGAGCGCGAAGCCGACGGCGTAGCCCGCCGCCGAAAGCCCGGTCGGCAACTCGCTGCCATGGGCGTGGCCGTGGAACACGGCGAACGCCGCGACGATGGCCATGCCGACGCCGAGGACGACCCGCGCGTTGACCGCCACCAGGGCGCCTAGGACCACCACCGACAGGGCGATCGCGGTCTCGACCATCGGCAGCGCCACGCCGGACAGCGACAGCGCACCACCCGCGACCATCGCCACGACGAACGCGGCCGGCACCAGCCATACGGCGCGACCGCCGAGCAGCGCCGCCCAGGCGCCGACCGTCACCATCGCCAGCAGGTGGTCGAGGCCGAACAGCGGATGGGTGAACCCGGCGGCGAAGCCGCTGATGACACCGACGCCGCCGCCGACGCCGGTGTGCGCCAGGGCGGGAGTGACGACGAGCGACACCGCCGCGGCGGTGGATAGAACACGAAGCATGGATAGCCCCCGAAGATGCTGAGATCCGGAATTGGTCGACCGCGAGTCTTAACCACGCCGGCCCGGCCTGTCATGCCCGTTCGTTCCGCATCTGCGAAGGTCGCTTGCCGGGATCGCTTGCCGGAATCGCTTGCCGGGGGGGGTCGCTTGCCGAGCGGCGTCCGGGCGCCCATTTGATGTTTTTGCGACGGTGATCGAGGTCGGGGCATGTCAGACTCGGCGGGCGCGCGACCGGACAACCCCGGGGTGATCACCCACCCGCCGTTTCTCTACGCGGGCGCCCTCGCCGCCGGCGCGTTACTCGACCTGCTTGTCCCGCTGCCGATCATGGCGCCCGGCGCCGGCATGACGCCGGGCCTCGCCCTCATCGTTGCCGGCCTGGCCCTCGGCGGCTGGTGCGTGTGGCTGTTTTACCGAGCCGGCACCAACGCTCCGACCCACAAGCCGGCGACCGCGATCGTCGTCGATGGCCCCTACCGGTTTTCCCGCAACCCGATGTATGTGGGGGTGACCGCGCTCTCGGTCGGCGTGGCGCTGTGGGCCAACAGCTACTGGATGCTCGGTCTGCTGATGCCGACCCTGGTGATCATGAACATCGCGGTGATCGAGCGCGAGGAGCGCTACCTGGCCGCCAAGTTCGGTGACGAGTACCTGGCCTACAAGGCGCGGGTCAGGCGTTGGCTGTAGCGCCGCCGGCCGGTCAGGCCTTGCGGCCGAGTTCCGCCATCACATGCCGGGCCGCGTCCATAAGCAGCCAGTTGTCGGCGGTGGCGGTGACCATGTCGTAGCCGCGGTCGAGCATCGCCTTGGCGCCGCCCGCCGTGCGGTTCACCCCGCACAGCCATTTCGAGTGGCGACGGGCCGCCAGCTCGATGCGCTCGACCAGGGCGTCGAGTTCGGGGCTGCGGTAGCCGCCATAACCGCCCAGCTTGTCGAAATCCGGCACGATGTCGGCCAGCAGGTCACCGGTCCCGGGGATGATCACGTCGATGCCCTCGACCGCCGCGATCGCCTCGACGTTCTCGACACCCAGCCGGGTCTCGACGATCACCGCGACCAGCAGGCGATCGCGGTAGGTCCGCGGGTACTCCAGCTCCGCGACCCCCCAGTCGGCGGCCCGGCTTTCCGGATACCCGACGCCGCGGTTGCCGCCGTGCGGTCGGTAGCGGCAGGCGGCGACGATCGCCCGCGCCTGCTCCGCAGTCTCGACGGTCGGCACCACGATGCCCTCGATGCCGGCGTCCAGCGCCCGCTTGATCGGCACCGGATCGTGCGACGGCACCCTGACCAGGCAGGGAACGCCGCCGCCGCGCGCGGCCCGCATCTGGTGGATCAGGTCGCGCGACGTCACCAGCGTGTGCTCGTGGTCGACGATGAAGAAGTCGAAGCCGAGATGCGACAGCAGTTCGGTGCTGTCGCCGCCGGTCAGGAAGATCCAGCAGCCGACCGGCCGGCTGCCGCCGCGCAACGCATCCTTCAGGCTTTCGGCCGCGATCATCCTGTCCTCCCGGGTCGGTGTCGCCGGCATCAGGCCGCCGCCCGGCGCTCGTCCCGACCGGCCGCGCCGCGCCCCAGGAGCAGGTCGACGGCCTTCTCGGCGATCATCATGGTCGGGGCGTTGGTGTTGCCGCCGATCAGCCGGGGCATGACCGAGGCGTCGATGACGCGCAGCCCGTCGATCCCGCGCACCCGAAGTTCCGGATCGACCACCGCGCCGTCGTCCACCCCCATGCGGCAGGTCCCGACCGGGTGGTAGATGGTCTCGGCGATCCGCCGGACATAAGCGTCGATGTCCGGGTCGGACACGACGTCCGCACCGGGGTTCAGCTCCTCGCCCCGCCAGCCCTCGAACGCCGGCTGCGCCACCAGGTCGCGCGCCATCCGCAGCCCGTCGCGGAACGTCCGCCGATCGGTCTCGGTGGCGTAGTAATTGGCGAGGATCCGGACCCGGTCGGCCGGATCGGCGGACCGCAGCCGCAGGCGCCCCCGGCTTTCGGGACGGAGGTGGCACATCCGGATGGTGAAGCCGTCGCGGTCCATGCGGTCGCGGTTGAGCTGCCAGAGCAGCGGGACCCGCAACCGCTTGGCGCCGAGGCCGATCAGGAAATGCCACTGCATGTCGGGCTGCTCGAGCTCCGGCCGCGTGCGCACGAACAGCCCGCCCTCGGCCGGGAAGGTGGCCGCCGGCCCGGTGCGGAACAGCGCCGCCTGGGCCATGGCGAGGGCGGCGCGGTCGAGGCGGACCAGGCTGTGCAGGGTCACCGGCTTCGGGCAAGCATGCTGCAGCGGGATGTCGAGGTGGTCCTGCAGGTCGCGGCCCACCCCCGGCAGGGCGTGGACCACGGGAATACCGTGCGCCCGCAACTCCTCCGGGTCGCCGATCCCCGACAGCATCAGCACCTGCGGCGAGTTCAGCGCGCCGCCGGCCAGCAGCACCTCGCGCGCCGCCGTCACCCGGTGCGGCGACCCCTGGCGCCAGTACTCGACACCAGTCGCCCGGCCGCCCTCCAGCACCACCCGCTCGGTGAGCGCCCCGGTCTCCACCGTCAGGTTCGGCCGCTTCAGCGCCGGGCGCAGGTAGCACGACGCTGCACTCGCCCGCCGGCCGTTGTGGATCGTGAAGTCGTAGCGCCCGACCCCCTCCTGCTCCGCCCCGTTGAAGTCGTCGTTCGGGCGGTAGCCGGCCTGCCGGCCGGCGGCAAAGAAGACGTCGTAGAGCGGGTTGTCGCCGCGCCCGCGCTGCACCTTGAGCGGCCCGTCGGCGCCGTGCAGGCCGTCACCGGGACGGTCGACATGGCCTTCGGAGCGCCGGAAATACGGCAGGACGTCGTCCCACCCCCCGCCGCGGTGGCCGAGCTGCGCCCA
>CAYNFA010000533.1:0-3602 GCA_964396345.1 uncultured Thalassobaculum sp. | reverse complement strand
GGTATCGAGGAGGGCCCCAAGTCGGGGGGGGGGGGCTGTAACAGCCGGTTGTTGCAGCAGAAGACGGGCGCGCTCGGCTCGCCGCCCGGAGCCGTCCGAACGGCCTGCGGCTCCGGCCGCTGGCGGCCCTGTTGCTCAGTCGAACCCTTCGGTGCCTGCGCCTGTCCGGTTCTTCCAGTCGGCACGACCATGAACTCGACTCTCCATGTCAGCACGCCCTCGCTGACACGCGCGGAGCAGGCGGATCAACCGGAACGGTTCTCCTGCCGGGCGAGACCGGTACATCCCCACAGCCAGCCGATAGGACGAACGGCGAACCGTCCGCCAGATCAAGCCGACGCCGGGTGTCCAGGGCTCTTTCGCCGACGAACGCCGCAACGCACATGCCAGATCGGCTAAACAGGGGCTTTCCCGCCTCTCCTTGATATCGAGGAGGTTAGTGCCGCGTGCCGTGGAGCCGGACGGCGGCATTAGAGAAAGCACTGCTACCAAGGTTCATATAACAGCGACGGCGTGAACTTTGTAGACCGCATTCGTTCGGATCGATTGAGCCACATGCCACTCCTCCGCCGTCGCCTCGCCACAGCAACGCGCGCCAGTGGGGGGCGGCGGGTCCGGTCCGATCCGCTCACTTGCGTCCTAAACCTGCGTCAACCGGTACAGGCGCGACACTAGCAGCTTCAGCCAGAGCGAGGCCAGCAGAGTGTAGCCGAGCATGGCGAGGAACTGATCCTCGAGCCGGACCCCGGGATCGATCAGGACGCCCAGCAAGCCGGAGGCCAGTGCCGACGCCAGGACCTGGGTGGCGAAGGCGACCGAGCGGATCGCGCCCAGGTGGCGTGTGCCGAACAGGTGGGCCCAAAGTGTCCCGATCAGCGTCGACGCGCTGCCATTGGTGATGGCGCCCAGCATGATGAAGGCCGGCACCGGCCATACCGATGCGGAAATATGAAAACCGTCACGGACCCAGCCATGGGCAGCAGGAAGAGGGGGAGCAGCCTGCGGACGTCGAACCGGTCAACGAGCCAGCCGGTCAGAAGGGCTGCCAGCACGCTCACCCCCGCATAGGCCGGGAACCAGGCCGCGAACCAGGCGAGTGTCCAACACTGACTTCCACCAGATGGACCTGGTGGAAGAAGATGCCCGACATCACGAACGACGGGGCAGCGATCCCCGTCAGGACGGCGAAGAACTCCGGGAGCCTCAGGACCTCCTCGCGCGCGTCCATTGGCGTTGCGGGCTCGCGCCAGCCGCGTCGGCCGCCGCGTCGGGCCGGCTTTCGTGCGCCGGCTCGAGACGCAGGAAATACAGGACGAGCGGAACCGCCACGACGCAGAGCGCCGCGGCGGCGCGCGAACCATCGGCCGACCCCGGTGATCGCCAGATGGCCGAGTGCGCCCTGTCCGAACTGGCGCAACCCGAACAGGATCGGCAGCAGCAGCCAAGCGGAGGGAACGGCTGCCATTGCGACACAGGTTGCCGCCAGGCAGAGCAGCACGATGATCGCGAGTGGGCGGATCCCGAACCTGTCGGCCAGTTTCCCGACCCATACATGGACCACCGCGCTGCCGATGGTCCCAAACGTCGCATCGACGGCCGCGCTCAAGCGCGCCCCATCCAGCAAAAGCCGGCCAGCGGGTTGTTCAGGCCTTCGGCTTCTCGAACACCGCCATCGCCAGGCCGACCCTGGCCTCTATCACCGCGCGCCGCAGGTTGCGCTGCTTGAGCGCGGCGTCAGGCCCCATCAACAGATCGCCTGCCTGCAGCGGCACAGGCTCGCCCGCGGCCTTGCGCGCCGCCGCCTCCTCCTGCTGACGCAGCATGTGGTTGCGCGAGACGTTGGTCATGTCCTTGTACACCCGGGTGGTGAACCCGACCTCCTCGGCAATGGCCCGCATCTCGGTCGGCGAGACCAGGAAACTGTGGGTCACGCTGAGGGCCCACGGCATCGGGTATTCCGGCTGCGGCGCCACGCCCGCAACGATGTCGTAGAACCCGAACCTGCCTCCCGGCTTCAGGACCCGCAGCGCCTCGCGGTACAGGCTGCGCTTGCGATCGACGTTCATCGATGCGTGGATCGTGACCACCCGGTCGAACGACGCGTCCTGGAACGGCGGGTCGGTGGCGTCGCCCTCGACCACGGCGATCCGTTCCGAGAGCCCGACCAGGGCGTTCAGGGCCCGGTTGGTCTCGCACAGCGCCGGTGTCAGGTCGAGAGCGGTAACCTCGGCGCCGAACCTGTCGGCGAGCACGCGGGCCGGCCCACCGATCCCGGCCCCGAGGTCGAGCACGGTCATGCCCGCCGCGATGCCGAGCGCCTCGAACAGTTCGACGGCCGCCTCATGCCCTCGCACGTGCATCTGGTCGAGGGCCGCCAGGTGCTTGAGCGCAATAGCGCCCCGCTCGATGCCGTGCTCGGCGAGGCGAGCGATCAGCGCCTCGGCCAGCGACGACCGCTGGTAATGCGCGGTTATCTCGTCACGACCCGCCATCGTCAGCCCCAAAGCGCGGGTTCGGCCGGATGCACGACGCTTCCGACATAACGCATCCCCGGCTCGCGATCCCTGGCCAGCAGCAGCGGCGCGTCCAGGTCGACAAGTCCGACGCCCTGAGCCACCAGCATCGCGGGCGCCATGCCGAGCGAGGTCCCGATCATGCACCCGACCATGATCCCGAAGCCGAGCCGCTCGGCCTCGGCGCGCAGCCTCAGGGCTTCGGTCAGCCCTCCGGTCTTGTCGAGCTTGATGTTGACGGTGTCGTACTTGCCGGCCAGGGCCGCCAGGGTGGCGGTGTCGTGGCAGCTTTCATCGGCGCACACCGGCACCGGGCGCTCAAGGCCGAGCAGTCCGCCATCGTCCTTGGCCGGCAGCGGCTGCTCGATCATCTCCACCCCCAGGCCGGCGAGCTTCGGGGCGAGGTCGCGGTAGGTGGCGACATCCCAGGCCTCGTTGGCGTCGACGACCAGCCGGGTCCGCGGCGCGTTGGCGTGGATGCGGGCGACCCGGTCGAGATCGAGACCGTCGCCGGTCATCTTCAGCTTCAGCAGCGGCCGGTCGGCGTTGCGGGCAGCCGCCTCGCCCATGGCCTCCGGCGTGTCGACCGACAGCGTGAACACCGTCGTCACCGTACCGGGCGCGGCCACGAGCCCGGCGCTCTTCCAGACCGGAATCCCGGACAGCTTGGCCTCCAGATCCCACAGCGCGCAGTCGACGGCGTTGCGCGCGGCACCGGCCGGCAGCGCCGACAGCAGTCCCTCGCGGTCGAGGCCGCCGGCGAGCGCGTCGGCGACCCCGCGGATCTGCGCGACCACGCTGTCGACGCTCTCGCCGTAGCGGGCATAGGGCACGCACTCGCCACGGCCGACGGCGTCGCCGTCGCGGACGGTCGCGACCACGACCTGGGCTTCGGTGCGGGCGCCGCGGGAAATCCGGAAAATGCCGCGGATCGGCCAGCTTTCCACGGCGACGGACAGGGTTCTGGGCATCGGCTTCCTCATTGGGCGAGGTCGAAACGGCGGGACCGGTTCACTTCACGGTCAGCTTGGCGATCTGGACGTTCACGAGATCCCCTTCCGGCACGAATTTGTGCAGGATCTTCCAGGC
>CAYNFA010000532.1:0-3611 GCA_964396345.1 uncultured Thalassobaculum sp. | reverse complement strand
CGTCGACGCTGCATTTTCGCACTTGCCCAACGGGGGCCGTCCATACATGACGACACGGAAAGGGGGGCCCGCTTGCTGACTTCACGAGGTCGATTGGCGGGGCGCCCCCAACCGACCGCAGCGAGCCGAAACCACCCGCCACCCGGTCGTCGGCGACGGCAGCGCGCCGGTCAACGCGAGACACCAGCCAATGTTGTCTTGAAAATATCACCCATGGTGTTATTTGGTTTTATTTAACGTAGCACTCAGTATTGATTTGAACAATATTTTTTTAAGTCTTGAATTTACAACAAAAATACCCTCATATGCAACGTCAATCATCAGCATACCCACCAGCCTTTGGACCAGATGCTTCCGGATTAAACCGCGACTTCACACGGGATCGGCGCCGACACGGTGTGCTAGCTTGCACGTCGGAAACGCGATCCCCGGGAATCTCGCGGCTGTCGGAAGCTTGGCCCGCGCAAGCGAAAGGCCATCATGGCCGACAGAAGCAGCAAGATCAGCAGCAAGATCCCGCCGATACCCCCGCACGCGGCTACGCTACGCAAGCCGGTGCCGCCCAAGGCCGCGGCCGACGGCTTCCCGGTCGTCGCCGTCGGAGCCTCGGCAGGCGGCCTCAACGCCCTGCAGAAGTTCATCGCAGCCGTGCCGGTTGATTGCGAAATGGCCTTCATCCTGATCCAGCACCTCGACCCCACGCATTCGAGCATGATGCCCGACCTGCTGGCCTCGCACACCGCCCTGCCGGTTCAGCAGGCGGCGGACGGGATGCGGGTGGAACGCAATCACGTCTACACCATGCCGCCCGGGGCGTACCTTGCCATCCGCGGCGGCGCCCTCGAACTCACCAGTCCGGTCGAGAACCGCGGCGTCCGCCTGCCCTTCGACTTCTTCCTGCGGTCGCTCGCCCAGGACCTCGGCGAGCGCGCCATCTGCGTGGTCCTGTCGGGGGCCGGCACCGACGGCAGCCTCGGCCTGCGATCGGTCAAGGAGCACAACGGTCTCGTCGTCGTCCAGGATCCGGTCGAAGCCGAGCACGACGGCATGCCGCGCAGCGCGATCCTGACGGAAGCCGTCGACCGGATCCTGCCGGTCGGCGAGATCGCCGCCACCCTCGTCGCCTACGGCCGGGGGCGTCGGGTCGAGAAGTTGAGGGACCGGGATCCCGGCGAGGACGACGGCTGCGAGGATCTCGAGGAAATCGTCACCCTGCTGCGCACCCGGACCGCGCACGACTTCAGGCTCTACAAGACCGGGACTCTGGCGCGCCGGGTGCATCGGCGCCGGGTGATGTCGGGCGTGCCCGACAACGCGCGGTATGTCGACCTGCTGAAGCAGGACTCCCGGGAGCTGGAGCTGCTGGCGAAGGACCTGCTGATCAACGTCACCAGCTTCTTCCGGGACCCGGCGGTGTTCGATTTCCTGGCGGAACGGACTATCCCCGACCTGCTCCGCCGGCACGGCCCGGACGAGCCGATACGGGTCTGGGTGGCCGGCTGCAGCACCGGCGAGGAACCCTACTCCATCGCCATGCTGGTGTTCGAGGAGATGGCCAGGATGGGCCTCCAGAACAAGCTGCAGGTGTTCGCCAGCGACGTCGACGCGGACGCGATCGTCGCCGCCCGCGAAGGACTCTACCCGGAATCGATCGCGAGCGACGTCTCGCCGGAGCGGCTCGAGCGGTTCTTCATCAAGGAGGATCATCACTACCGGGTGATCCCCAATCTGCGCGCCGCCGTGATCTTCGCGGTCCACGACATCCTGGCGGACCCGCCGTTCGCCCGCCTCGATCTGATCTCTTGCCGGAACCTGCTGATTTATCTGACCGTCGAGGCGCAGGACAGGATCTTGCGGCTGTTCCATTTCTCGCTCAGGGACGGCGGCAAGCTCCTGCTCGGCAGTTCCGAGACCGTCGGCAAGCTCAGCCACCGGTACCGCGCGGTCTCCAAGTCGCAGCGCGTGTACGCGCGCGTCGGTTACCTCAGGCCTGGAGAGGTCGACTTCCCCGTCAAGCCTGGTGGTCGCGCCGGATTGCGCGGTATCCAGGAACCGGCCAAGCCGTCGTCGGCGGCGCGGCTCGGCGAACTCGCGCGGAGCGCGCTGCTGGAGGTCTACGCGCCGCCGTCGGCCCTGATCAACGAACGGCACGAGGTGCTGTTTTATCTTGGAGAGACCGACCGCTACCTGCGGGTGACCCCGGGCGAGCCCAGCCGCGACCTCCTGCTGATGGCGCGCGAGGGCCTGCGCAGCAAGCTCAGGATCGCGCTCCGGGAGGCGGCGCAGCAGAAGCTCCGCGTCGTCGTCAACGCGCGCATGACGCGGGAAGGCGCCACGATGGCGGTGGGACTCTCCGTCCAGCCGATCCAGGGCGATGACGAGACGCTGTTCCTGGTCAGCTTCGCCGACCAGCCGCCGGCGCGCCACCCGTCCGCCGGGAAAAAACCGAACGAAGACGACCCGGCAAGGGTGTCGGAGGTCGAGCGCGAGCTCGAGACCACCCGCGCCGAACTGCAGAGCGCCGTCCACGAGCTCGAGGTGTGGAGCGACGAGCAGCGCGCGATCAACGAGGAGGCGCTGTCGGTCAACGAGGAGTCGCAGGCCACCAACGAGGAGTTGATGACCTCGAAGGAGGAGCTGCAATCCCTCAACGAGGAGCTGGCCGCGCTCAACAACCAGCTTCAGGAGGCGCTCGACGGCCAGCGCGACGCCGCCAACGACCTGCAGAACATCCTGTACAGCGCCGACGTGGCGACGCTGTTCCTGGACAGCGCCCTTAACATCAGGTTCTTCACCCCGGCCGCCAAGGCACATTTCCGGATCATCGCCACCGACATCGGCAGGCCGCTCGCCGACCTGACGCCCCGCACCCCCGACGGCACCCTGCTCGCCGAAGCGCGCGACGTCATAGCGCGCAGCGCGCCGACGCGCTCGGAGATCGAGGGTTCCCAGGGCCGCTGGTACGTCCGCCGCATCATGCCCTACCGCACGCTCGACGGCCGGGTCGAGGGCGTTGTCGTAACCTTCGTCGACGTCTCCGACCTGAAGGCAGCGGAACGGCGCCTGCAGTAGGCGCGCGCCTACTCCGACAGCATCGTCAACAACATCCGCAGGCCGCTGCTGGTGATCGACGCCAGCCTGGCCATCGTTTCCGGCAACGACGCCTTCTACCGCGAATTCGGGGTGGCGCGGGAGCAGGCGATCGGCCGCCCGTTCGCCGAGGTCGCCCACGGCATCCAGAATCAGTCCGAGCTGCTAGGCTTTCTGAAACAGGTTCGCATCGGCACCTCGACCGAGACCGCCGTGGAGGTCGAGGCTGACCTGCCCGGACTCGGCCGGCGAAACCTGATTATCGGCGCCGGGGTGATCAAGGACGGTCTTCCCGAGACGTCGCGGATCCTGCTGTCGATCGAGGACGACACCGAGCGTCGGCAGTTGGCCAGCGTCCTGGAGCAGGCCAAGCAGCAGGCCGAGATGGCCAACCTCGCCAAGTCGCGGTTCCTCGCCGCCGCCAGCCACGACCTGCGCCAGCCGCTCCAGACCCTCAGCCTGCTGCAGGGGCTGATGGGCAAGAAGGTCAAGGATCCGGAGATCGTCAAGCTGGTGAACCT
>CAYNFA010000531.1:0-3612 GCA_964396345.1 uncultured Thalassobaculum sp. | reverse complement strand
CATGGCCGAGACCGTCCGGCTGACCACCGAGTACCTGAAGACCCGCGAGCAGTTTGACCGCCCGCTCGGATCCTTCCAGGTGCTGCAACACCGGCTGGTCGACATGCTGGCCGCCAGAGAGTTCGCGCACGCGCTCTGCTACCGCGCCGCCGGTGCCATGGACGACACGACCGGCACCGAACGCGCCCGCGCCGCCGCCGCCATCAAGTCCGAGACCGGCCGGGCTGGAAAGCGCATCGGCCAGGACGCGATCCAGATGCACGGCGGAATGGGCATGACCGACGACATGGCGGTCGGCCACTACTTCAAGCGGCTGACCATGATCGACGTGCAGTACGGAAACGCCGCCCACCACCTCCGCCGGTTCGCCGGCCTGTCCTGACAGGAGCCTCGCCATGATCCCGGAGATGAGCCCGAAGGCCGCCGACCTCGAGGCCCGCGTGCGCGCCTTCATGGACGAGCACGTCTATCCCGCCGAGCCGGTGTTCCACGAGCAGCTCGACAACTCCGGCAACCGGTGGCGCTGCCCGCCGGTCATGGACGAGTTGAAGGCGAAGGCCCGGGCCCAGGGGCTCTGGAACCTGTTCCTGCCGGAGTCGGAGCGCGGCGCCGGCCTGACCAACCGCGACTACGCGCCGCTCTGCGAGGCCATGGGCCGCTCGCCGATCGGGCCCGAGGCGTTCAACTGCTCGGCGCCCGACACCGGCAACATGGAGGTGCTGGAGCGTTACGGCACCGAGGAGCACAAGCGGCGCTGGCTGGAGCCGCTGCTGGCCGGCGAGATCCGCTCTTGCTTTGCCATGACCGAGCCGCAAGTGGCGTCCTCGGACGCCACCAACATCGAGTCGAGCATCCGGCGCGACGGCGACGACTACGTCATCAACGGCCACAAATGGTGGTCGTCGGGCGCCATGGACGAGCGCTGCCGGATCTTCATCTTCATGGGCAAGACCGACCCGTCGGCCGAAAAGCACAAGCAGCAATCGATGATCCTGGTGCCGGCCGACCGCGCCGGGATCACCATCAAGCGGGCGCTCACCGTGTTCGGCTATGACCACGCGCCGCACGGCCACGCCGAGATCCTGTTCGAGAACGTCCGGGTGCCGGCCTCCCACATCCTGCTCGGCGAGGGCCGCGGCTTCGAGATCGCCCAGGGCCGCCTCGGCCCGGGGCGCATCCACCACTGCATGCGGCTGATCGGCCAGGCCGAGCGGGCCCTGGAGATGATGAAGGCGCGGGCGCGTTCACGGGTGGCGTTCGGGCGGCCGCTGTCGGAACAGGGGGCGCTGCGCCACACCATCGCCGAGTGCCGGATCGCCATCGACCAGGCGCGCCTGATGGTGCTGTACGCCGCCCACAAGATGGACACCGTCGGCAACAAGGCGGCCCGCAAGGAGATCGCCATGATCAAGGTGATCGCGCCGCGCATGGCCTGCGACGTCATCGACAAGGCGATCCAAGTGCACGGCGGCGGCGGCGTCAGCCAGGCGTTCTCGCTGGCCTACGCCTACGGCAGCAGCCGCACGCTGCGCCTCGCCGACGGCCCCGACGAGGTGCACCTGGAGTCGATCGCGAAGACCGAGCTCCGGAAGAACGACTGATACCGGAGAGAGAGGGCGATCTGGGCTAGAAGGCCGGACAGAGGATCGCTCGGCCGTCGACGCAAACGTCGCTCCACAACTCCACACCCTCGACCACCCGGATCCGGTCGATAGCCTCGGCCAGCCCGCCCCAGTCCGCCCCTTCGGCCAGCAGCCGCTCGCGGATCTCCGGGCCCGACATCAGGTCGCTCGCGTGGAGGCTGACCAGCGTCGACGCCTCAACGATCCTTGGCGAGCGGCCGACCCAACCGAAAACGCCGAGTGGCGAGAGCCTGCCCACCAGATCGTCGTAGCGGGCGTCGTCAACCTCGCGGAGCACCACGCCCAGGGCCGAACGTTGACCGACGCGTCGAGCGGCGGCCGCTTCCCGGGCGTCCAGGCTGGCGCCCGCGAGTTCCAGCGTGTCGCGTTCGCCGCCGGGCAGATCACGGCAGAACTCAGCCCGTTCGTTGTTCATGATGGCGTTGAAGTACAACGCGTTGCGGGAAGCGTCCGGCTCTTCGCCCTGCCGGTAGTAGGTGCCTCCCAGCAGCACCACCCCCTGTTCGCTCATAACGTACAGGACCCGGAAAAAGGTGAACTGCTCCGGATAGCAGAACAGGACATAGGTGGCGCCGTCGCAGGCGAAACCATCGGGAACGCCGTCGTTCTTGTCGACCCGCGCCACCACCCTGCCCTCGGCGTTGCACAATTCGACGTCCCGCGCGCCGGCAACCGCCCGTCCGTGGACCTTTCGCAACCGGATGAAGACCCGTTGCTTCTTGGAGGCCCGCTCGACCGTCAGCGCGTCCAGCGCAGTGGCGTGCGAGTAGACGGGTTTGAATCGGAGAAGAAGACCGAAATGGGCCGCCTCAAGCCGGTCCCAGTCGCCGGCGGCAAGGTCGACGCTGGTGTTGTGCCCCTCGTGCGTGGCCGAGATCTCATCGTGGTGCGTTGCGATCATTTCGGCGTATTGATGAAGCGATGCCGAGTCGGCGGCTTCAGAGAGCGGCCCCAGCACCTGTTCGGCCGTCACGGAGCTGGCTTCGTGGCGCCGCGCCCGCCGATCAAGGTCCGGCGTGTCGAACAGGTCGAGCCGGTTGTCGAGCCGACGTCGCAGGCGCTCGAGCCAGTCGTCGAACGGCGTGTCGACGTCCATCAGGATACCCGCGGCAACCGGATCGTTGAACAGCGCCAGCGTCAGGAACGAACAGAAGAAATCGGTGTCCAGAAACAGCGCCGACCTCGACAGCGCCTTTCGATACAGCGCCCTCACGCCGAGATAGCCGGACAGATAGTGCCCGGACTCCTCGCGCAGATCGACCGAGAGCAGGTTGGTCTTGAGCGCCCGCGCCCCCGGGGTTCGTCGAGCCGCCACCAATTCGCGCGCGAACCGATCCCAGGCGGTTTCCGGCGAAAAGTCGGATTGGCTGAGCAGATAGAGGAAGTGACATCGCGTCATCGCCTTGGAGGCCGCCTGCGATCGTCCGGGAACGGCATCCCACTCGGCGAACACCGCCACGCCTTCCATCCACGGCTCGTAGACGAGCACGCCGGCGGCGAAGTTCTGCATCAACCGCAGGAAATCGTCCGGGACTTCGCCGCGCTCCGCGGCTGCCTCGACGCGCGGATCGCGGGTCGCGGCGATCGCGATCCGCCACAAATTGTTCAGGCTGTCGCCGACCGCCGACAGGAAGCATTGGTGATGCGTCAGTTCGTGGAGAAGCAACGGCAGCGACGTGGTGGGGAATCGGGCTTCGACGTTGGGTGACGGATCGGCCGGATCCTCGGGTTCCCAGTCCAGCGTCAAGGCGTTGGTGATCTGGGAGACCATCCCGGCAACCGATCCACGGCTTGTGCCCATCAACGGCCTCCTGGGTTGACTGTGCCGCGGTTGCAACCGGCGGCTAGATGTCTTCCGAGAAGAACGACTTCAGCGTCTTCAACACGCTGGCCACCCCATCCTGGTGGTACTCGGTCCTGAGCTTCTTGGTCTCGCCGTCGCGATTCCGGCGGGCGATATCGACCACGA
>CAYNFA010000530.1:0-3613 GCA_964396345.1 uncultured Thalassobaculum sp. | reverse complement strand
CCTGCATCCTGACCATCCAGTCGGGCGTGCCGGTGGCGCGCGTCGAGCTGCTGGACGATGCCCAGATGGGCGCCTGCATCGACTACTCGAAGCTCGAGGGCCTGGAGCCTAAGCCGACCCTGTTCTTCGAGTTCCACGGCACCGCCGCCGGGGTCGTCGAGCAGGCCGAGACGGTGGAGGCGATCGCCCAGGAACTCGGCGGCACCGACTTCCAGTGGGCGACCAAGCCCGAGGACCGCAGCAAGCTCTGGGAAGCCCGCCACAACGCCTTCTACGCGGCGCTGGCCCAGCGGCCGGGGGCGAAGGGCTGGCCGACCGACGTCTGCGTGCCGATCTCGCGGCTCGCCGAGTGCATCATCGAGACCAAGAAGGACCTGGCGGAGACCGGCCTGTACGCGCCGTTGGTGGGGCATGTCGGCGACGGCAACTTCCACCTCGTCTACGTGATCGATCCGTCGAGCGAGGACGAGATGCGGCGCGCCAAGGAGCACGCCGACCGGATGGTGCTGCGGGCGCTCGCCATGGAGGGCACCTGCACCGGATAGCACGGCGTGGGCTACGGCAAGATCGATTTCCTGGCCGCCGAGCTGCCGGAGGCGGTGCCGGTGATGCGGGCGGTCAAGCGCGCCCTCGACCCCGACAACATCATGAACCCGGGCAAGTTGTTTCGCATGAACTGAGGCACCACCTTGATCCTGGTCAGGGGCCGCATCCGGCGCGCTTCGGGGGATCGGGAAGGCGTAGGCGCGGAATGAGCGTGCTGGTGAAGGTGGCACTCGGCGCGGCGGCCCTCGCCCTGCTGGGCCCGGTGCTGATCAAGAGCGCGGCGCACTCCTGGGCCCATGTGCCGTGGCATCAGGCGTCGCGCGAGCCGACCGGGATGTCGCCGGACCCGGCTATTGAGCGGCGCGCGGTGGTTCAGGTCTACGCCGCGTCCACCTTCGGATGGCGCGGGATCGTGGCCGTGCACACCTGGCTGGTCGTCAAGCCCGCCGACGCCGATGCCTACACCCGCTGGGACGTGGTCGGCTGGGGCGGCGGCCGGGTGGTGCGGCGCAACTACGCCGCGCCCGACGCCATGTGGTTCGGCCAACGCCCCTCGCTGCTGGTGGACAAGCGCGGCGAGGCCGCGGCGGCTTTGATTCCCGGTATCGAGGCCGCCGTCGCCTCCTACCCGTTCCCCGAACGCTACCGCAGCTGGCCGGGCCCCAACAGCAACACCTTCGTCGCGCACATCGGCCGCTCGGTGCCGGATCTCGGCCTCGACCTGCCGCCGACCGCGATCGGCAAGGACTTCAGGGCGCTGGACGACGCCATCGGCCGTGCCCCCAGCGGCGGCGGAATGCAACTGTCGCTGTTCGGGCTGGCCGGCGTGATCCTGGCGCCGGAGGAGGGGGTCGAACTGAACCTGCTCGGCCTGTCGGTTGGGATCGACCTGGCGCGGCCGGCGTTGCGCCTGCCCGCGATCGGACGCATCGGGATGACGCCGTAGAGCCGCGGTCAGCGTTTGCGGCGGTTCGCTGAAGCGTTCGGATGGGTCTCCACGAAGCGCCGCAGCACCAGCTTGAGCGCAAGCGCGTGTGGCGTGTCGCCGCGGCTGCGGGCGGCCTCGATGTCGTCGAGGATCATCCGGCGGATCGCCGGGCAACCACCGGCGTCGTGGACCAGATAGTTGCCGAGCTCGGCGGCGACGACGGCGGGCAGATGCTCGTGCTCGGCGATGGCCGCGATTTCTGCTTCCGTCAGGTCCGACAGAGCGATGCAGTCTTCAAGGGTGAGCATGCCGTCCTCCGCTTCGGGGAAGGTCGATGACCAAATTACGACACTACCGCCGCGCGAGTGTCCGGTAACTGACCCAGGTCAAGCCGCGTTCCAGATCAACCCCGTCTTGTTCCGGTCCGTCGGTGACGCTAGGTTCGCATCGGGATGGTCGACAACGGGGCGAGGACGACGTGGGCGTGTTTCCGAGCGGCGTGTGGCGGTACCCGACCGAGATCCGGTTCGGGGTCGGGGCAATCGCTGAATTGCCGTCGGCGGTAAAGGCCGCGGGGATCGCGCGGCCCCTGGTGGTCACGGACAATGGCCTCGCCGGCCATGCGATGATCGCCGACGCGCGCGCCCGGCTGGAGGCGGCCGGGCTGCCGACGGCGTTGTTCTCGCAGGTGCGGGGCAACCCGGTGGGAGCGGACATCGAGGCCGGCATGACGGCGTTTCGCGACGGCGACCATGACGGCGTGGTCGCGATCGGCGGCGGCTCGGCGCTCGACGCCGGCAAGACCATCGCCATGGCGGCCCACCAGCCGCGGGCGCTGTTCGACCTGCACGTCTCGGCCGGTGGCCCGGCGGCGATCGACGGCTCGATGGTGGCGCCGATGGTTGCCGTGCCGACCACCGCGGGCACCGGGTCGGAGACCGGCCGCGCCGCCGTCGTCACCGACGAGCGCGTGCACGAGAAGCGGATCTTCCTGCACGCGACCATGATGCCGAGGGTGGTGATCGAGGATCCCCAGCTCACCGTCGGTCTGCCGGCGAACCTGACGGCCTGGACCGGCATGGACGCGCTGGCGCATTGCTTCGAGGGGCTGTGCGCGCCGGAGCTGCATCCGTTCTCGGACGGCGTCGCGGTCGAGGGACTTCGGGTCATCAAGGAATTCCTGCCGCGCGCCGTGCTCGACGGCACCGACCTCGAGGCGCGCGGCATGATGCTGGCGGCCGCGTCCATGGGCTCGACGGCGTTCCAGAAGGGCCTCGGCGCCATCCATTCGCTCAGCCACCCGGTGGGCGCCCGCTACGACACCCACCACGGCCTGACCAACGCGGTGTTCTTCCCCTACGTGATCGTCCACAACCGCGCCTCGATCCACGAGAAGTGCGACCGGCTGGCGGCCTACCTGGCGTTGCCGAAGGGCGGCGTGGACGGGGTGCTGGACTGGATCCTCGACCTGCGCGAGCGCTTCCACATCCCGCACACCCTGGCGGAGCTGGGGGTCGACGACGCCCGGGTGGACGAGATCGCCGCCGCCGCCGAGAAGGATCCGTCGACCGAGAGCAACCCGATGCCGGTGTTCGCGGCCGACATGAAGGCGATGTTCCTGGCCGCCCTGGAAGGCCGGGTGGGCTGAGCCTAGTCGGCCGGCTCGCCGATGTGGCGGGCAAAGGCGGCGCGAACCGCGTCGCTCATCTTCTCGACGTTGCGCTCGAGGGTGGCGAAGTCGACCGCGCGACCGGTCCGGGCGAGCCGCCGCTTGAGCGCTTCCGGGGCGCTCTCCGGATCGAAGTTCCGCCCGACGGTCAGCCTGAGCAGACCCTGAAGGTTGCGCCAGATCCGCGTCGCGCTTGCCAGGAAAAGCGCCTCCTCGTCGTCGAGAATGCCGGCGGCGCCGAGCTTGCGGAACGCTTCGGCGGTGTTGCCGTCCAGGACCTCGGGATGGCGGTGCGCCTCGCGCAGCTGCAGGTACTGGGCGATGAACTCGAGGTCCAGTAGCCCGCCGCGCCAGTGCTTGATCTCCCAGGGGCTGGTCGAGCGGTGCTCCTTGGCGGTGCGGGCCCGCATCGAGGCGACGTCGGCGAGCAGCTTGCCGGCCTCGCGTGTCTCGGTCAGGATCGCGCGGAC
>CAYNFA010000529.1:0-3620 GCA_964396345.1 uncultured Thalassobaculum sp. | reverse complement strand
GAACCCGGCCGCCTCCAGCACGGCGTTCACGGCGCGCTGGAGGGCGTAGCCCTCGGCGACGCCGTCCGGCACCAGGGCCGCGGCCGGGGCCGGCGTCGGCGGTCCGGACAGCCGGGCCCGGGCGAGATGCCTCGCCGCGTCCGCGACCCGGTCGGGTGTCATCGGTTCCGCCGCTCCTCGAGGATCGAGGCGGCGGCGTCGGCCAGCACCCGGCACCCAAGCACGATGTCGCTCTGGTGGCTGTCCTCGGCGAAGTCGTGGCTGATGCCGCCGATCGACGGGATGAACAGCATGGCGCAGGGGATCTTCTCGCTGATCACCATCGGGTCGTGGCCGGCCGCGCTCGGCATGCTCAGCCACTTGCCCGGCACCGTCGCTTCCGCGGCCCCGGCGATGTGCTTCTGGAAGCCCTCGTCCATCCAGGACGGCTTGATCGGGGTGCGCGAGCGCTCGACCTCGACCTTGACCTTGCCGCGGGCGCCGATGTCGCGGGCGATCTCGGCGGCGATTTCCTCGAAGCGGTCGAGGACGCTCTCGTCGAGGTCGCGGAACTGCAGGTCAAGCTCGGCGTAGCCCGGCACGATCGACGGCGCGCCCGGCTGCACCGCCACCCGGCCCATGGTCCACACCGTGCGCTCGCCAGCGACCTTCGGGAATTCCTGGTTCACCCGATGGGCGACCTCGAACAGCGCGGTCGAGGCGTCCTTGCGCCGGCGCATGGTGGTGGTGCCGGCGTGGTTCTGCTCGCCGTGGAAGCGGAACCGCATGGCGCGGATGGCGACGATGCCGGTCACCACGCCGATGTGCAGCTCGCCCTCCTCCAGATAGGCGCCCTGCTCGATGTGCGCCTCCAGGTAACCGAGGTAGCGGTCCTTCTCGATGGTCATGCGCGGCACGTCGGTAAGCCCGGCCTTCGCAATCGCCTCGGGCAGCGTCATCCCCAGCGCGGCGTTGAATGACGCCTTCTCGACCGCCGGGTCGAGGGTGCCGCACCACGACCGGCTGCCGAGGCAGGACATGTAGGTTCCTTCCTCGTCCTGCCAGGACACCACGTCGACCGCCAGGCCGGCGGTCGCCGGATCCTCGGCCATGGCGCGGGCGATCTCCAGGCCGTAGATCACGCCGAGCGCGCCATCGAGCCAGCCGCCGCGCGGCTGGGTGTCGGAATGCGAGCCGATCAGCAGCGCCGGCCCCGGCTTGGAGGAGCGCCCGAGCACGTTGCCGACGCCGTCGATGGTCGCCGTCATTCCGGCCGCCTCGAACTTGGCTTTCAGCCAGCGTCGCGCCTCCATGTCCTTCTCGCTGAGCGCCGGGCGCACCACGCCGGTCTCCACCGCGCCGATCGAGCGCAGTTCCCTCAGATCGGCCATCAGGCGGTCGGGATCGATAGTCGGCATGTCGGTTCTCCATCGTCGATTCCGCGACGAGCCTAGAGCGGTGCGCAGCCGCCGTCACCCCATGCCGGCGACACCCCTTGGCGCAGCGTCCGGGCTAGGCACGCCACGCGGAGTTCGGCATCCTTGGCCCGGCCGGTGCCCCGACCGGCGCCCCGATCCGCCCGCTCCCGCGCACCCACCCCGCAGCCTCCGGTCCGCCATGCCGACCCGCCCCGACGTCCTGCTGATCACCCTCGACCAGTTCCGCGGCGACAGCCTGTCGGCGGTCGGGCATCCCTGCGCGCGCACCCCGCACCTCGACGCGCTGGCCGCCGACGGCGTGCTGTTCCGCAACCACTACGCCACCTGCGCGCCGTGCTCGCCGGCGCGCGCCAGCCTGCTGACCGGGCTGTACCAGATGAACCACCGGGTGTGCCGCAACGGCAGCCCGCTCGACGCCCGCCACGCCACGGTCGCCACCGCGGCGCGCGCCGCCGGCTACGACCCGCTGCTGTTCGGCTACACCGACCAGTCCGTCGATCCGCGCGGCCTGTCGCCGGATGATCCGCGCCTGCGCACCTACGAGGGCATCGCGCCCGGCTTCGCGGTCCACACCGACATGGCCGAGCCGAGCCCGGTCTGGCGGAACTGGCTGGCCGGCCGCGGCGTCGACCTGGGCGCCGGGGTCAACGACGTGTTCCGGCCCCGCGGCTCCGGCCAGGCGCCCGCCGGCCCGCACCGCGAGCCGCCGGCGTTCGACGCCGACGCCACCGAAACCGCGTTCCTGACCGGCCGGCTGATCGATCACCTGTCGTCGCGCGACGGGACCGCCGGCCCGAGCTTCCTGCACGTCAGCCACATCCGCCCGCACCCGCCGTTCGTGGTGCCGGCGCCCTACAACACAATGATCGACCCGAAGGAGACGCCGCGCCCGGTACGCGCCGGCGACCGGGCGACCGAGGCCGCCCAGCATCGCTACCTCGCCTACGAGCTTGGCCGGATCCCGCTGGCGAGCTTCGTGTACGAGGCTCCTGGTCTCGCCGCCGACATGCCCGACGAGGCGGTGGCGGTGCTGCGCGCCACCTATTACGGGATGATCGCCGAGGTCGACGCCCAGATCGGCCGCGCCGTGGCCTTCCTGAAGGCCACCGGCCGCTACGACCGCACCCTGATCGTGATCACCAGCGACCACGCCGACATGCTCGGCGACCACCACCTGCTCGGCAAGTGCGGCTATTTCGACGGCGCCTACCACATCCCGCTGATCGTCAAGCCGGCAGGCGGGACCCAGGCCGCCAGCCGGGTGGTCGAGGCCTTCACCGAGGCCGTCGACCTGGCGCCGACCATTCTCGAGGAAATCGGCGCCGAGACGCCGCCGGCCATGGACGGCAGGTCGCTGTCGCCGTTCCTGGAGGGCCGCACGCCGCGGGTGTGGCGCGACGCGGCGCACTGGGAGTACGACTTCCGCGAGATCGGCACGACCGATGTGGCGGACAGGCTGGGCCTGACCCACGACACCGCCCAGCTCGCCGTGCTGCGCGACAAGCAGTTCAAATACGTCCATTTCACCGGGCTGCCGCCGCTGCTGTTCGACCTGGCGCGCGACCCGGCAGAGCTTGAGAACCTCGCCGAGGACCCTGGCTACGCCTCGATCCGCGCCGACTACGCCGGGCGCATGCTGTCGTGGCGGATGGCGCACGCCGACCGCACGCTCAGCGGCTGGAACCTGGTGGCGCCCGACGGCCCGACCCATGTCCCGCCCGACCGCGCGGAGTGGTGACCTGAATGGCGATGGGGACGGAGAGGGCCCCGCGCTTCCCGTTCGCGGCCTCGCGGTGCTAGGTTCTGTCCTGGTTGCAGGGATGGGATGACGATATGACCATTGCGCGCGCCGCCTACATCCAGCCGGCACCCGGATTCATCATCCGGCACGTGTCGTTCCTCGCCCTCGACCTGGCGCTGAAGAACGCCACCCTGGAGTGGCTGGAGCTGAAGCGGTCCGGCACCACCGACGTGACCGGCAACGAGGCGATCTGCGGGCCGCGCAGCTTCCTGTTCTGCGAAGCGAGCGGCGAACTGGTCAACACGGCGGACTTGGTCGGCCCGCTCGACACCGCCTACTACCACGTCGAGATCGCCAAGCGGATCCACGACTCGCTGGGCGAGATCGACCGGCCGATGGCGCTGCGGTTCTCGGTGGTCGAGGACATGGACGGCGGGCTGCAGTTCATCGTGCTGCCGGTC
>CAYNFA010000528.1:0-3622 GCA_964396345.1 uncultured Thalassobaculum sp. | reverse complement strand
CGAAGAACACATCTACGTCCACGCGGAGAAAGATTTCGAGCGCGTGGTCGAGAATTGCCGGCTTTTGAACGCATACTGCCGCGAGCGTGGCGTGGTGCGAACCAAGATGTGGACGGTGGTGCAACGCGCCAACACCGATCAGCTCGCTGACCTGGTTCGGCTGGCTGCCGAGCTTGGCTTCAGGCACCACACGCTTTCGCTGGAATTGGTGGATTGGGGCATGAGGGAGTGGCGCGCCGCCAACGACGCGTTCAGCGTCGAAGCCGACCTGGATCCGGACGTCCTGCTCGCCCTCGTCGACCTCGGCGCGGAAGTCGGGGTCCAGGTAAGGTTCTGGAACACCACCGAAAAGTACTCGGTCCGGACGGCCGAGACGCTGTGTCCGTGGCCGTTCGAGCGCGCCTTCGTGTCCTCGGACTTGAGAGTGGTCCCGTGCTGCGCGATCGGCAACCCGGACGTCATGCAGATCGGAGAGGAACTCTCCCCCTCCGACCCACAGGCGTTCTCAAAGCATTGGCGTGGCCAAGCTTATGCAGAATTCCGTCGTGCTCATCTTGACGGACGCATTCCGGAAATCTGCAGGGCCTGCTACGCCGACGCTGGATAAGCGCGAACGGCCCGTCCCTGGAGGGACGGGCCGCAGTTGCTCAGTTCTTGTACTCGGGCATCGCCTCGGCTTGGTCCTTGGTCAGCCCGCTGGCCACGATACGGTCGCCCTGCATCGTGATCTCGTCCACGGGAATGGCGACGCGCTTGGCGCCGAGGCCAAGGAACCCGCCGACGTCGATGAGGACATGCTCAACTTTTCCGTCGGTCCCCATCACGACGTCCTCGATCTCACCGACCTCCTCGTCGTTGGCACCGTAAAGGTCCCGGCCGATCACCGTCCGGTCGATCATGCGTTCGGCGGTCACAGCCGACGTGCCGGAGCGGGTGGTGGTCGCCACGCCCGTGCCGGCGGCGGTGCCGGTCGCCGTCGTTCCCGTGCCCGTCGCCGCAGTGCCAGCGCCGACGGACGTGGTGGTACGCTGAGTTTCGGTAATGCGCGCCGTCGGGCCCTCGTGCTCCTGCATGCTCTCGGCACGCTCCTTGGTGAGGTTCGACGCAACGACGCGCTCGCCGTTCATTTCGATTTCATCGACCGGGATGGCGACGCGCTTGGCGCCCATTCCCAGGAAGCCGCCAACGTCCACCAGAACGGACTTTACCTTCCCGTCCTGCCCCATGACGATGTCTTCGATTTCACCGACCTCTTCATCGTTCGCGCCGTACAGGTCCTTGCCGACGATGCTGTTGTCGATGGACACGGTCCGGGTGGCGCTGGATCGGCTCTGCATCGGCTGCGTGGAGCCCGTCGTGCCAGTTGCACCGGTGGTGCCGGAAGTCTGGGCTGCCACCGCGCCAGGCAGCGCGAGGCTGAGGGCAAGAGCGGTGGTGGCCAAGAAATGTGTCTTCATTTTTTTGCTCCGTTGACGGTGAAGTCGCGTCCGCACGACTGACCCACTCAACTGAAGCGACGCGATGATGTTCCATATGTTTCGCCGAATTCGCGGCGCCTTCGGCAGAACGTCTTCAAGTTGTTGGATAACTCCAGCAAGCTCGGCTAGCGATAAAGGGTGTGCTCTCCGCCGGAACTGACTATCCCCATCGCTGTGTGATTTCGTCGGGTTGCAGCAGCAACACAGAGCAGCAGGGGTGGACTGAAGCATGAGCATGCCCCCGTCCACCCCGCAAAGCCTTAGGGCCTTACTGCTTGTGCTCCGGCATCTGCCCGACCTGCTCCTTGGTCAGGCTGTCCGACACGAGACGGCCATCCTCCATCTTGATGTCGTCAACCGGAATGGCGACCCGCTTGGCTCCGAGCCCGAGGAAGCCACCAACGTCGACCAGGACGGACTGGACATCGCCGCCGGTCCCCATCACGACATTATCGATCTCGCCGACCTCTTCGTTGTTGGCGCCGTACAGGGTCTTACCGACGACGCTCCTGTCGACCGAGCTCATCGTGGTCGTGCCGGTGGTGGTGCCCGTTGTGCCGGTGGCGGTACCGCTTTGGCTCTGCGTCCGCGTGGTCGGGGCGCCGCTGACACCGCGGTCACCACCGCCGGAGGTCTGAGCGGCGAGCGCGGTCGGAAGCGCCAGACTCAGGGCGAGGGCGGTAGCGGTGAGGAAACGTGTCTTCATCAGTTATCTCCGTTGCTAGGGCGTGGTCGCGTCCGCACGACCGGACTCCTTAAACCAGCCCGTGCCCGGCATGTTCCGAGTCCTCTGTAACATCCGCTCCCGCCGCTATCGCGTTATCGCGAGCGGGCCCACCTCCAGCCGTGCCAGCTCGTCCGGTTTCCGCGTGATGAAGATGCCCGCTCTGCGGCCGGCGCACGGCGCCGAAATAAATCCTCGATCAGCCGGTTCACCAGCATCTGCGTGCACAGGCAGAACGCTACACCGGCCGGCGCAATCCTTGAACCGAACCGAACCGGCACGGCCTTCCGGAACACCACCACTGCTGTCAGTCCGGGATCAGGGCGGTCGCCTCGATCTCCAGGCGCGCCGCCGGCTCGACCAGGCTGGCAACCCCGACCACCGCCATCGCCGGGAAATTGCGCCCCAGCGTCTCGCGATAGGCAGCGCCCAACTCCGCGAGGCTGCGGCGGTACTCCTCGAGGTCGACGACGTACCAGGTCATGCGGATCAGGTGCTCGGGCCCGGCACCGCCGGCCGCGAGCACCGCCACGATGTTCTCGAAGACCTGCCGGGCCTGCGCCACGAAGCCGTCGGCGAAGCGTTCCTCGGCATCCCAGCCGACCAGACCGCCGGTGACGACCACCGTCCCGCGCCCCATCATGCCGTTGGCATAGCCCTTGGGGCGCGGCCAACCCACGGGGTTCAGGGTCACCGGGTGCCCCGGTGCCGGCGTGAGCTTGCGCAGATCCATGGCCGTCGCTCTCCTCGTCGTTACGCCGCGCCGCGAGCCTGCGGGCGCGGCGCGTCCCGCTCGGCCCGGGCGCGCAGCTCGTGCCGCTTCAGCTTGCCGGTGTCGGTGCGCGGCAGGGAGGTCACATACTCCACCGCGCGCGGGTACTTGTAGGGGGCGATCTCGGCCTTCACGTGGTCCTGCAGTTCGCGGGTCAGGGCGGCGTCGCCGGTCCGATCGGCGGTCAGCACGACATAGGCCTTCACGATCACGCCACGGTCCGGATCTGGCTGGGCTACCACCCCGCACTCCGCCACCGCCGGGTGCGACAGCAGCGCCGCCTCCACCTCCGGCCCGGCGATGTTGTAGCCCGACGACACGATCATGTCGTCGGAGCGCGCCTGGTACCAGAAGTAGCCGTCCTCATCCACGCGGTAAGTATCTCCGGTCAGGTTCCAGCCGTCTTGGACGTAAGCGCGCTGGCGACCGTCGGCGAGGTAGCGGCAGCCGGTCGGGCCCCGCACCGCGAGGCGTCCGACCTCGCCCGGCGGCAGCGTCTCGCCGGCCGGGCCGACGACCTTGGCCTGATAGCCGGGAACGACCTTGCCGGTGGCGCCGGGCCGGATCTCGTCGAGGGTGGCGGAGATGAAGATGTGCAGCATCTCGGTGGCGCCGATGCCGTCCTGGATGCGGACGCCGGTGGCGGCG
>CAYNFA010000527.1:0-3629 GCA_964396345.1 uncultured Thalassobaculum sp. | reverse complement strand
TGTCTCCTTCTTTCCCATTATGCCCGGCCACACACGAAATTCCTGACAGTCCCCGTCCTACCGCTCTCTCAACCCCTCACTTGCATACCGGAGCACCGGCTGCAGCACGAACTCGATCAGCCGCCGCTCCCCCGTCCGCACGTCCACCGTCACCGTCATCCCCGGGGTCGGGCGCACCGCCCGGCCATCGACCGCGATGGTGTCGGACGTCAGCGCGATGCGGGCGGTGTAGGACGGCGGCGCCTGTGGGTTCTGGCCCTGCGGTTGCGCGGCACCGGCAGCCCCCGCGCCCGCACCGGCGCGCGCCGCCGCGGTCGCATCGACGGCGTCGGCCGACAGCCCGACCACCGTGCCCGTCAGCGTGCCGTAGCGCAGGTAGTTGAAGGCGTCGAGCTTCACCACCGCCTCGTGGCCCTCGGCCACGAAGCCGATGTCCCGGTTCAGGATGGTCGCCGTCACCTCCAGCGCGTCGCCCTCCGGCACGATCCGCATCAGCGCTTCGCCGGCGCTCACTACCCCGCCGAGCGTGGTCACCCCCATCTGCGTCACGATGCCCCCCGCCTTCGCGAGGGCAGGCTTGGCCGGCGCCGCCACCACCCGGCGGGCGTCGCGGTCGGCGGCTTTCACCAGTTCCTGGACGATTGCGGCGGTCTGCTCGCGGATCTGCGACAGGTCGGCGACGCGCTCGGACTCGGCGCGTGCCAGGCGCGCGTCGCGGTCGGCGCGGGCCTTGGCGATGTCGGCCGTCGCCCGTGACAGCTCGGCCTCGGTCACGTTGATCTCGTGGCTGGCCTCGACCAGCCGGCGCTTGACCTCCAGATACTCCGAGCGGGCGGTCAGCTGCTTCTCCAGCAGGATGCCGAGGCTCACCTCGCGCTCCGCCAGGATCGGCACCACGGCGGCCAGCTTGCCGCGCTGCGCTGCGAGACTGCGGCGCGCCGCGGTCAGCCGCGCGATCTCGCTCTCGGCCACATCCAGGTCGGTCGTCATCGCCCGCCAGTCGGCCGCCAGCCGGCCGGCGGCGGCGCGCGCCATCGCCGGCTCGGTGCCGGACGGGGCCTCGAAGAAGTCGGTCGGAACCAGGCCGCCCTGGCTCTGCGCCAGCACGCCGAGGCCGATCAGCGCCTCCAGCCGCGCGATCTCCAGGTTCCCGGCCATCACCTGGCGGGCCAGCTTCTCGCGCTCGGCCCCGGTCTCGGTCGGGTCGAGCTCGACCAGCGCCTGGCCGGCGACGACGCGGTCGCCCTCGGCGACATTGATCGCCCGCACCACGCCGCCCTCGGCCGCCTGCACCACCTTGACCTTGGCGCTCGGCACGATCCGGCCCTGCGCGGTCACCACGATGTCGACATGGCCGAACCAGGCGAACGCCCCGGCGGCCACGAACAGCGCCAGGAACACCGTCGGCAGGATCACCAGCACCCGGCCCGGCGGCGCCACCGAGGCCTCGATCCTGGAGGCCAGGTAATCGCGGTGCAGCAGCGAGAGGGCGGCCGGGTCGTCGGCGAGGGTCGGGGCGTCGCCGGCGACGCCTGTCGCGGCGGGCGGCTCCGCGATCTTCACCGGATCGATGCGGCTGAGCGCCGTCATTCCCGCCCTCGCAGCACGGCGTCGGGCCGGGTGGCCCCCCAAATCTTCTCCGATCTTCTCTAAATTCCTGAAGAAGAAACCGGAAGAACAATCTTACCGCTATCCAAGGCAAGAGGATGGCAATCGATTGTCCGAGTCCACCGGGTTCCGGCCCCTTCACGCCCCTGCCACGGCCGCTTGACGCCCAATTCCCACGATGCTCCCCTGCCGGCAACCGTGCCGCGTCTTGATTCCCGGCGGCGCGATCGGTGGGAGGAAACCAGCATGAACAAGACCCTGACGACGGCGCTGGCCGCCGCCGCGCTGGCCGTGTCGGCCGTCGCCGCGCCGGCCGTCGCAGACCAGCGTGTCACCCTGAAAGCCGCCAAGTCCGGCACGTCCTACTACGTCATGGCGGTCCAGCTGTCGGAGGCGGCGAAGTCCGCCGCCGGCCTCGACGTCACGGTCGAGGAGAGCCAGGGCTCAGTGCAGAACGTGAAGGAGGCGATCCGCCGGCCGGGCGGCTACGTCTTCACCTCGCCGCCGTCGCTGGTCGCCTCGGCGCAGGCGGCCAAGAAGCCGTTCGAGGGCGAGACCGGCTACGACACGGTGCGTGGCCTGTTTCCGATCCCCTCGCTGACCATGCACTGGCTGGTCCGCTCGGATTCGGGCGTGCAGACCTTCGCCGATCTCGCCGGCAAGAGCTTCATCGCCGGCGGCAAGGGAAGCTTCGGCGAGCGCCAGACCAACGACGTCTTCGCCGCCCTCGGCATCGCCGACAAGGTGTCGTTCGTCGATGTCGAGTTGAACGCCGCGGTTCCGGCCCTGAAGAACAACCAGGTCGCCGGCTTTGCGACCGCCGGTTCCTACCCGGCGCCGAACGTCACCGAGGCCGCCGCCGGCACCGCGGTACGGCTGCTCAGTCTCGGCGCCGACGACCTCGCCAAGGTGAAGGGCGCCAAGCAGGTTATCCCGGCCGGCACCTATCCCGGGATCGACTACGACGTGACGACGATCTCCCTGCCGGTGAACGCCTACACCGTCGCCGCCACCGACGACGAGACCGCCTACAAGCTCACCAAGGCGTTCTGGGACGGCAAGGCGGCCATGACCGCCAGCAACCCGTGGTGGGGCGGCGTCACGACCGCCATGCTGGCGGAAGTCGGCGCCAAGCTTCACCCCGGTGCCCTCAAGTACTACGCCGAGGCCGGTGTTGCCGTCCCCGACGCGTTGAAGTGACCGGAGTACAGGGTGACGCGCGCGACCCGCTGGACCATGACTGGGTCCGGCGGGTCGCGATCGCCTGGGGCCTGCTCGGCGCCGGTTTCCACCTCTACCTGATCTCGGCCGGCCTGCTGCCGAACCTGGTCACCCGGCCGCTGCACCTGCTGCTCGCGCTGCCCTGGGTGTTCCTGTTCGCCCCCGGCGCCGGGCGCTGGGCCCGCTGGAGCGGCTGGGGGGCGGCCACCGCCGGCACCGTGGGCTGCCTCTGGGTGGCCCTCGACCGCGACACCCTGGTGGAGCAGTACGGCGCCCTGCAGGGCCCGCTGCAGACCGCGCTGGCCGTCACCCTGATCCTGGTCGCCCTGGAGATGGGGCGGCGGGCGATCAAGTGGATCCTGCCGGCGGTCGCGGTGACTGCCCTGCTCTACGGCCTGTTCGGCGACCTGCTGCCCGGCCGCTTCGGCCACCCCGGGTTTCCGCTGTCCAGCTTCCTGGGGACCCTGACGATCGCCGAGGGCGGGCTGTGGGGACCGCTGACCGGGATCTCGGTCGACGTGGTGGCGGTGTTCGTCCTGCTGGGCGCGGTGATCGGCGCCGGCGAGGCCGGTCGGGCGTTCATGGCGCTCGCCGCCTGGAGCGCCGGCGGCTTGCGGGCCGGCGCCGCCAAGGTCGCGGTGATCGCGTCGGCGCTGTTCGGGTCGATCAGCGGCTCGGCGTCCGCCAACGTCGCCTCGACCGGCGCCATTACCCTGCCGACCATGAAGCGCCTCGGATACCCGGCGCCGCTCGCCGCCGCGGTCGAGGCGGTGGCTTCGACGGGCGGCCAGATCATGCCG
>CAYNFA010000526.1:0-3631 GCA_964396345.1 uncultured Thalassobaculum sp. | reverse complement strand
CGACGACACGGTACACGAACTCCACACGGTGGTCGGCGACGTCGTCGCGCTCGACCGGGCGCCCCTCGACCCGCACGTCGACCAGTTGGATCCCCGGCAGCAGACGCGGGATCCGCATCGGATCGAAGGCCGACCGCTCGAGCAGCTCAGCGTCGCCCTTGGCGGCCCGCCAGTATTCGACGAATTCCCGTCCGGCGTCGCTGAGATCCGCCAGGAAACCGGGCCATGCGACGGTTCGATCCATGCCTCGCCCCACACGCGGCGGGCGCCGGATGCGCTCCGGCGGGCACCGCCCAATCGACCAGACCAGTCAATACCAAGGCGGCTGCCGCCACCGACACCATTCTCCCAAGCAGTCTAGCGCGTCGGCGTCGACAGCGGCAGGGCCGTCGTCCCGGCCACGGAAACGTTACCGGCCCTCGACTTCCGGGCGGGGTTTCCCACATCCTGCCGAGGGCGGCGGCGACAGCACCGCGTCCCACGGCCTGGAGGCGCCCATGTTCCGATGGCTGTTTGGAGGCAAGACCATGACCCCGACGTCATTCCCCGACCCCGACATCGACCTGCCCGCCGAGGGTGGCGGCGAGCGTACCGCGGTGCTCGCCGGCGGCTGCTTCTGGTGCACCGAGGCGGTGTTCAAGGAGCTTGCGGGCGTGCGCGGCGTGCGGCCCGGCTACGCCGGCGGCACGCCCGAGACCGCCGACTATCGCAGCGTGTGCAGCGGCACCACCGGCCACGCCGAGGCGATCGCGGTCACCTACGACCCGGCGGCGATCACCTACGGCCAGCTTCTGAAGGTGTTCTTCTCGGTCGCCCACGACCCGACCCAGCGCAACCGCCAGGGCAACGACCGCGGCCCGCAGTACCGCTCGGCGGTGTTCGTCGCCGACGCGGACGAGAAGCGGGTGGTCGAAGCCTACATCGCCCAGCTCGACGCCGCCGGGGTCTACCCCGAGGCGATCGTAACCACCGTCGAGCCGCTCGACGCGTTCCACGAGGCCGAGGAGTACCACTTCGACTACGCCGCACGGAACCCGGCGCAGCCCTACGTCGCCCACGTCTCGGCTCCGAAGGTGGCGAAGCTGCGCCGCACCTACCCCGAGCGGCTCAGGACGGCGAAGGCCGACGCCTGAGGAATACGGCCGGACCCGGACGACGCCCGGCTCACCCCGGGGGCGAGCGCGCCGCTCTCGGCCGCGGGCATTGCAGGGGCCGGGGAAAAATCCCATTTTCCGACCAAGCTACCCGATCACGGAGACCGCGATGACCGCCACCCGGCCCGAGAGATCCGCCGCCGGCTACGACCTGACGCCGCCCAGCGCGGAGCAGCTGAAACGCCTGGCCGCCAGCCTGACGGCCGAGGAGGCGCGGGTGCTGCTGAAGCACGGCACCGAGCGGCCGTTCTGCGGCACCCTGCTCGACAACAAGAAGACCGGCACCTATGTCTGCCGGCTGTGCGGCCTGCCGCTGTTCTCGTCCAAGCACAAATTCGACTCCGGCACCGGCTGGCCGAGCTTCTTCTCGACCTTCGACCGCGCCCACGTGACCGACGTGCGCGACAGCAGTTACGGCATGGTCCGGATCGAGAACCGCTGCGCGCGCTGCGACGGCCACCTCGGGCATGTGTTCCCCGACGGCCCGCCGCCGAGCGGGGCGCGGTACTGCCTGAACTCGGCTTCGATGGCGTTCGTCGAGGCCGGAACGCCGCTGCCCGACCCGCTCGAGCGCGGCGACCCGACGGGGCACTGACTGCCCGATCCCCGGAACCCGGGTGCGGCGGGGACGTTGCCCGCTGGACCCCGTTCCATCCCGCATCCGGGAGCCCGTCATGCCGACCCCGACGATCCTGCACCGCTTGGTCCCGCGCGCCCCGTTGGTGGCGGCGGTCCTGGCCCTGTCAGCCGGGCTGGCGGCCTGCGCCGAGGCGCCGGTGACCGGCCGCCAGCAACTGATCCTGCTGCCCGAGGGCCAGGCCAACCAGATGGGCCTCGAGGCCTACCAGCAGATCAAGGCCGAGACCCCGACGTCCTCGGACCCGCAATACACCGGGCCGGTCCAGGAGATCGGCCAGCGGATCGTCGCGGTCAGCGGCCAGCCGGACCTGGCCTGGGAGTTCACGGTGTTCGAGAACGACGAGCCGAACGCCTTCGCACTGCCTGGCGGCAAGGTCGGGGTGAACACAGGGCTGTTCAAGGTGGCCAAGACCAAGGACCAGCTCGCCGCCGTGATGGCCCACGAGGTCGGTCACGCGATCGCCCGGCACAGCGCCGAGCGGGTGTCCCGTCAGGTGCTGGTGCAGGCCGGCCAGCAGGCGGTCGGGGCGCAGTATCCGGGCATGGCCGAGGTGCTTGCCCAGGCCTCGACCCTGGGCTTGATCCTGCCGTTCACCCGCCAGCAGGAGGCCGAGGCCGACCACATCGGACTGATGATGATGGCGCGCGCCGGCTACGATCCGCGCGCCGCCATCGACCTGTGGCGCAACTTCGAGGCTGCCGGCGGGCCGCGTCCGCCGGAGTTCCTGTCGACCCACCCGGCGCCCGGCTCGCGCATCGACTCGCTCAACGCGATCATGCCGGAGGCGCTGGCCGAGTACGAGCGCAGCCCCTACCGGCAGGGTTGATCCGACCGGGCCCCCTCGGGAACAATCGCTCGCGCCGGCCGCGTTAGGGCGCCGTTAACCGTGATCCGCTACGACCATCCGACTCGCGGGTTCCGGACGGAGACGGCGAAATGACCAGCAGCGATTCGGCCCTGCCAGCCGACACGATCGAAGCCATCGAGATGGCGCCGTTGCTGCCGGCTGCCGATTGTCCGCGGCCGGACGGTCGCGCGCTGCTGGATTGGTGGCTGGCGCAGCCGCGCGGCGGCGCCGCGGCTTCCCCGGACTGGCTGGCGCTCGACCCGGTGTCGCTGCTGAAGTGGATGGGCTGGATCTGCCTGTACGACGTGATAGACGGCGGCCGCGACGTCCGCTACAGGCTGGTCGGCACCCGCATCACCGAGCAGGCCGGGGTCGATCTGACCGGCCGCCTGGTGTCGGAGGGCGTCTACGCCTCGACGCCGGCGGTGCTGCTGGAGCACTTCCGCCGCCTTGACCGGGCTCCCGCCCCGACCTGGACCAAACGGGTCATGGAGACGCGGAACGGCTTCATCATCACCCACGACCGGATCTGGCTGCCGTTCACCCGGGGTGGCGGCCCGGTCGTGATGTGGCTGCTGTACCTGTGCCAGCTGGACGCTGCGGCCGACCGTCTGGATGTCGCGCGGCTCGCCGGCCCGGAATACCGGCATCGCGACCGCGATCTGGCGCCGGTGACCCTGAACCCGCCCGACCAGCTGCGGAGGTAGGCGGCGGCGTGCGGGCTCGGCCATCCCGCGGACCGCGCAGGTCCTCGCCCACGTGCCCGGTCACCTGACGCTCGCCACCGTGAGCGGCGACCAACCCCGGCGGCAAGCCGGACGGCGCCGGCGCGTTCTCCCTGGCGTGTTCTCCCCGGCGTGTTCTCGAACGAACGCGAGGCGCTCGAGTGGCTGCTGGGCTTGGACACTATTTTTCGTTAACGAAACAATCATCCGGTTGTCACATCGGTGTCGCGCGCGGCAAGCTATCAGCCGCTGCCGGACCGCGGCG
>CAYNFA010000525.1:0-3641 GCA_964396345.1 uncultured Thalassobaculum sp. | reverse complement strand
CTGTGGCGCCCGTGGATCCAGAGCAAGGTCGGGCACGACCTCAAGGACCTCGAGAGCACCCTCGAGGACCAGGACGCCTTCGCCAAGGCCTCGCGCCGGCTGATCGCCGACCTCGACCTGGAGATCGGCGAGGAGGGCATGGCCGAGGACGACGCCAGCAACACCGAGGGCGAGGACGAGGGCAGCGACGTCGACGAGACCAGCGAGGGTGGCACCCGCGGCACCTCCGAGGACGGCGCCGACACCGAGACCATCCCGTCCGACATGCAGGCCGGCGACGAGAGCGCCGACGGCGAGGACGCCGAGGACATGGACCTCGAGCCGGGGTCGGGCGACGAGGAACCGGCCAATCCCGGCTCGCCGATGCACCCGAACATGGACGGCCGGAACTGGCAGGACGCCGCCTACCGGGCGTTCACCACCGAGTTCGACGAGGTGGTGCAGGCCGACACTCTGTGCGACCCCGACGAACTGAACCGCCTGCGCATGCTGCTCGACCAGCAGCTCTCGCATCTGCAGGGCGTGATCGGTCGCCTCGCCAACCGCCTCCAGCGCCGACTGATGGCCCAGCAGAACCGGTCCTGGGATTTCGACCTGGACGAGGGCGTTCTGGACGCCGGCCGGCTGTCGCGGGTGGTGACGGCGCCGCTGTTCCCGCTGTCCTTCAAGATGGAGAAGGACACCGAGTTCCGCGACACGGTGGTGACCCTGCTGATCGACAACTCCGGCTCGATGCGCGGCCGTCCGATCACCATCGCGGCGATCTGCGCCGACATCCTGGCCCGCACGCTGGAGCGCTGCGGGGTGAAGGTCGAGATCCTCGGCTTCACCACCCGGGCCTGGAAGGGCGGCTCGGCGCGCGAGCGCTGGATCTCGTCCGGCAAGCCCGGCAACCCGGGCCGCCTGAACGACCTGCGTCATATCGTCTACAAGCCGGCCGACGCGCCCTGGCGACGGGCCCGCAAGTCGCTCGGCCTGATGCTCCGCGAGGGTATCCTCAAGGAGAACATCGACGGCGAGGCGCTGCACTGGGCGCACCAGCGGCTGCTGGCGCGCACCGAGGAGCGGCGCATCCTGATGGTGATCTCCGACGGCGCCCCGGTCGACGATTCGACGCTGTCGGTGAACCCGGGCAACTACCTTGAGAAACACCTGCGCGACGTCATCCGCTACATCGAGACCAAATCGCCGGTCGAGCTGGTGGCGGTCGGCATCGGTCACGACGTCACCCGCTACTACCGCCGGGCGGTGACCATCGTCGACGCCGAGCAGCTCGGCGGAACCATGATGGAGCAGCTGGCGGCGCTGTTCGACGAGAAGGACAACGCCAAGTCCCGTGGCGGGCGAAGCGGCGGGGCGGCGCGGGCGCGGGCGCGCTAGCGCTTCCAGCCGGTGCCGGACTCCGGGTAGGCTGTGCTCCCACGGTCAGGGAGCGACCCTCATGCATCGTCTGCTCGGCACCACTCTGCTGGCGGCTGTCGCCGTCTTTTGGCTCGCCACGCCGCTGGCCGCCGCGCCGGCGAAGCTGGTCATTCTCCACGTCAACGACTGGGACCGCATCGAGGCGGTCGACGGTGCCGGCGGAGCGGCCAGGATCGCCGCCGTGATGAAGGCCGAAAAGGCGGCAGCCGCGGCGGCCGGCGCCACGGTGATCGTTACCCTGGGCGGCGACCTGATTTCGCCGTCCCTGCAGTCCGGCATCGACCGGGGGGCCGCCATGATCGACCTGGCCGGCACGGTCGGCATCGACTACGCGGTGCTCGGCAACCACGAGTTCGACTTCGGGCCGGAGGTGCTGCGCGCACGGGTTGGCGAGTCGCGGTTCCGCTGGCTGGCCGGCAACGTGGCGCTGAAGGGCCAGCCGAACTTTCCCGGCGTCGCCGACGCCACGATCGTCGAGGCCGGCGGCTACAAGGTCGGGCTGTTCGGCCTGACCACCCCGAACACCCCCGTGGTGTCGAGCCCGGGACCGGACGTTTCCTTCGAGGCCTACGACACCGCCGGATCGCGCCTTGCCAAGGTCCTGAAGGGCCAGGGCGCCGATTTGGTGATCGCTCTCAGCCACGAGGAATTGGGCGGCGACCTCGCGCTGCTGCGCTCGGTCCCGAGCGTCGACATCGTTCTCGGCGGCCATGACCACCTGGCGCTCGCCCACTACGACGGCAAGCAGGCTGTGTTCAAGGCCGGCTCGCAGGGGGTGTTCGTCGGCCGGCTGACCCTGACCATCGATACCGTCGAGAGCAGCAAGGGCCCGCGGGTGGTCTGGACTCCGGATTTCGCGCTGATCCACACCGCCGCCGTCGTCCCCGATCCCGAGGTACAGGCCAGGGTCGAGACCTACCAGGCGAAGCTCGACGCCGAACTCGGCCAGCCGATCGGCACCACCACCAGCGACCTCGATTCGCGCCGGGCGGCCGTACGGGGCGGCGAGGCGACGATCGGCAACCTGATCGCCGACGCCATGCGCGAGGCAACCGGCGCCGACGTCGCCATCACCAACGGCGGCGGCATCCGGGGCGACACCACCTACCCTGCCGGCACCACGCTGACCCGCAAGGCCATCCTGTCGGAGCTGCCGTTCGGCAACCGGACCCTGAAGCTGGAGCTGACCGGGTCCGACATCCTGGCCGCGCTGGAGAACGGCGTCGGCGGCGTCGCCGAGGGTGCGGGGCGCTACCCGCAGGTCTCCGGCCTCAGCTTCGCCTATGACGCCAGCAAGCCCGCCGGATCCCGGGTGAGCGACGTTGCGGTGGCCGGCCGTCCGCTCGACCCGTCGGCCGCTTATACCCTCGCGACCAACGACTTCATGGCGCGCGGCGGCGATGGCTACACGGCGTTCGCCAAGGCCAGGGTGCTGGTCGACGCGCGCTCGGCGACCCTGATGGCGAGCCAGGTGATGGACCATGTCGCCGCCAAGGGTACCGTGTCGCCGGCAATCGAGGGGCGCAGCCGCCGACTCGACTGATCGGGCCTTCCGGACGGCAGCGCGTGCGCTAAACTCGTCGCCTCGCATCCACCGTAGCGAAGCATCCGCAGGAGACACTCATGCTGTTCGACGTGCGCAAATACACCTGCCGACCCGGCACCATCGCCAAGCATCTGGAACTCTACGAGAAGATGGGCAAGGCGCCGCAGTCGAAGCACCTTGGCCAACCGGTGCTGTACGCCAAGTGCGAGACCGGCGACCCGAACGTCTACATCCACATCTGGGCTTACGACAACGCCGGCGACCGCGAGAAGAAGCGCACCGCCATGCAGGCCGACCCGGATTGGATCGCCTACACCCAGGAGAGCGCCAAGCTCGGCGCGCTCTACAAGCAGGAGAACGCCCTGTTCAACGACGTCGGCTTCTACCCCTTCAAACGCTGACGGCGACGGCCGCCGACGGAGCGGGGGCTGGGTCCCGGCTCGCGCTTCGCTCGGCCGGGATGACGCCAGGGTGGGGTGCGCGGGGGACAGACTCCCCGGCTCGCGCTTCGCTCGGCCGGGACGACGCCAGGGTGGGGTGCGCGGGGGACAGACTCCCCGGCTCGCGCTTCGCTCGGCCGGAACGACGACAGGGTGGGGTGCGCGGGGGACAGACTCTCCCTCATTGCCGTCATGTATGGACGGCCCCCGTTGGGCAAGTGCGAAAATGCAGC
>CAYNFA010000524.1:0-3643 GCA_964396345.1 uncultured Thalassobaculum sp. | reverse complement strand
CGACGCCTTCTGGCAATTCCGGGCATACCAGCCCTTCGACGCCGCCCGCATGATCGACTGGCGACGCTCGGCGCGCGGTTCCACGACCTTCGTGCGGGAGCGCGAGTTCGAGACCGCGCAGACCATCTACCTCTGGCGCGACGCCTCGCCGTCGATGCGCTGGCGCTCCGACCGACGGCTTCCCGAGAAGCGCGAGCACGCCGACCTCCTTACCCTGGCGCTGGTCATCCTGCTGGTCGAAGCCGGCGAGCGCGTGGCCCTGCTGGGCGAGCCTCTGCGGCCGCGCACCGGCCGGACGACGATCGAGCCGGTCGCCCAGTTGCTGGCCGCCACCCGCGACGGCGGCGGCTCCTTGCCGGCCTTCGAAACCCTGCCACGGCACGCCACGGTGGTGCTGATCGGCGACCTTCTGGACCCGGTTTCGGACCTCGCGGCGGTGGTGAAGCGCTGGTCGTCGGAAGCGGTCACCGGGCATCTGCTTCAGGTCACCGACCCGGCCGAGGAGGCGTTCCCGTACCGTGGCCGCGTGCGTTTCGAGGGGCTCGAGGCCGAAGTGCCGCACCTGCTCGGCCGCGCCGAGGCTGTGTCGGCGGAATACCACCAGCGCCTCGCCCGTCACCGCCAGGGCCTGGCGGACTTGGCACGCGAGACCGGATGGACGTTCGCCCATCATACCACCGACCGATCGGCGGAGAGCGCGTTGCTGACGCTGTACGCCGCCATCGGCGGCCGGTTCGGGTGAGGAGCCTGCGATGCTGACCCTCGGCCCCCTGGCCTTCGCTGTCCCCTGGGCGCTCGGCGTGCTGATCGGGCTGCCGGTGCTCTGGTGGCTGCTGAGGGTCATTCCGCCGTCGCCGCGCCGCGTCTCGTTCCCGGCCATCAGGCTGCTGGAGGGGCTGCGCCCGAAGGAGGACACCCCGCACACCACACCCTGGTGGCTGCTGCTGCTGCGCCTGATGATCGCCGCCCTGGTCATCCTCGCGATCGCCCGGCCGCTGATTCCGTCCGGCACGACAATCCCCGAGGGCGGGCCGATCGTGCTGGTGATCGACGACGGCTGGGCATCGGGCCGCGACTTCGAAGCCCGGCGCCAGCGGGCCATCAGGATCCTCGATCAGGCCGATCGCGACCTTCGACCGGTGGCGCTCGTGACCACCTCGCTGCCTCGGCCCGGCGAGAGTCGCGACGTCGCGCTGGCCCCGGCCGCGCGGGTCAAGGCCGCCGTAGGCGCCTTGACGCCGCGTCCCTGGGGTCTCGACCTCGATCGCACCCTGGCCCAGATCGACGCGCTGGTCCTGACCGCCAGCGCCACGGCGGTCTGGATCCGCAGCGACGACGCCACACCCGGTGCCGCCCGCCTCGGCGAGCGCCTTCGCAACCTTGGGCAGTTGGTGGTGATCGACTCCGACGGCGCCGGACCGCTGTGGCTGGACGCCCCGGATCCGCTGGCCGACGCCCTGACGGCGGAGATCCGCCGTCTGCCGTCCGGGCCAGAACGAGGGTTCGCGGTCCGTGCCGTGACCGAGGACGACCGGGTCCTGGCCCGGGTCGCCGGCCGGATCCCACCGGACGCCGACCGGACCAGCCTGGCCATCCAGCTGCCGACCGAGCTGCGGAACGAGGTCGCGCGCATCGAGGTCGAGGGCGAGTCGACGGCAGCCGGCGTCTTCCTGGTCGATGAGCGGTTCCGGCGGCGGCCGGTCGGGCTGGTGTCGACGCGGGAGTTCGAGGGCGCCCAGCCGCTGCTGGACGAACTCTACTACCTCGATCGCGCGCTGGCGCCATTCACCGAGATCCGGCGTGGCGACCTGGAGGCCCTGCTGGCGCGAGAGCTGGCCGTGCTGGTCATGGCCGACATCGGCGGCCTGCCGTTCGGACAGCGCGAGGCGATCGACGCCTGGATCCGCAACGGCGGGGTGGCGTTGCGCTTCGCCGGCCCGCGTCTCGCCGCCGCCGGCGTCGAGACGAACGGTCTCGGGTCGGAGGACATGGTGCCGGTCCGGCTGCGCCGGGGCGACCGCACCCTCGGCGGCGCCCTGTCTTGGGCGCGCCCGGCTTCGCTGGCGCCGTTCGCGCCCGACAGCCCTTTCCACGGCCTCGACGTATCGGACGAGATCACGGTGACCCGCCAGGTTCTGGCCGAGCCCGCCATCGATCTCGGGGAGCGGACCTGGGCCCGGCTCGCCGATGGGACACCGATCGTGACCGCCGAACGGCGGGACGCCGGATGGCTGATCCTGGTGCACACCACCGCCAACGCCGACTGGACCAACCTGCCCCTGGGCGGCCTGTTCGTCGAGATGCTTCGTCGGGTCGTTGGCCTCAGCCAGGGCGTCGGCGGAGCGTCCGAGCGGGCAATGCCGCCGCTGTCCAGCCTGGACGGCTTCGGCCGGCTCGGATCGGCGCAGCCGGGCGCCGAGCCGCTGCCGGCGGCGGCGGCGCGCGACCGCGAAGGCCCGCTCACGGTCGGTCCGCGTCGCCCGCCGGGCTTCTACGGCAGCGACTCCGACCGCGAGGCGATCAACCTCGGCCCGAATTTGGCAGCGCTTGAGCGCCGCGCCCCGCCGCCGGCCGGCAGCGTGGTCCAGGCGCTCGAGGCCGGACGGGACGTCGAGCTCCAGGGCTGGCTGCTCGCCGCGGCGCTGTTGCTGACGCTTGTCGACACGCTGGTCGGCCTGGCGTTGCGGGGGTTGCTGCCGTTCGCGCGCACCGCGGCCGGGCTGGCGATCGGCGCCGCCCTCGTGGCCGGCAGCGCCCTCGGCCCTAATGCGGCCCAGGCCCAGGGGCCCACCGGCACGCCCACCGATCCAGAGCGGTTCGCGCTGGAGGCGTCCAGCGAGACCCGCCTCGCCTACGTGGTCACCGGCGACGTCTGGGTCGATGGCGTCAGCCGCGACGGCCTTATCGGACTCACCGATACCCTGACCCGGCGGACCGCGGTCGAGCCTTCGGAGCCCTACGGGCTCGACCTGGAGCGCGACGAGATGGCGTTCTTCGCGCTGCTGTACTGGCCGATCACCAGCACCCAGCCGAGGCTGTCCGAGACCGCGGTCGCGCGGGTGAACGCCTACATGCGCAACGGCGGCGTCATCCTGTTCGACACCCGCGACCGGTTCCAGATCGGCGGCGCCGGATCGCGTGGCGGACCCGGGATGCAGCGGCTGATCGAGATCAGCCGTGACCTTGAAATTCCGCCGCTGGCGCCGATCCCGCCCGACCACGTGCTGACCCGGACCTTCTACCTGATGCAGGACTTTCCGGGCCGCTACGCCGGTGGCACGGTGTGGATCGAGGACGGCGCCGGCAATCCCCGCAGCGAGGTCAGCCCCGTGCTGGTCGGCAGCCATGACTGGGTGTCGGCCTGGGCGCGCGACGAGGCCGGGCGCTACCGCTTCCCGGTGGTGCCGGGCGGCGAGGTCCAGCGTGAGATGTCGCTCCGGTTCGGCGTCAACCTGGTGATGTACGCGCTGACCGGCAACTACAAGGCCGACCAGGTCCACGTCCCCTCCATACTCGAGAGGCTCGGCCAATGATGCCGGACGCGATCGACCTCGCCTTCGGGCCGCTGGTGCCCTGGCCGGTGATCGCCGCGCTCGGGGCGGTCGCCGCGGTTGTCGCTGCCCTGGTGCTGGCCCGCCGCGCC
>CAYNFA010000523.1:0-3649 GCA_964396345.1 uncultured Thalassobaculum sp. | reverse complement strand
GTCGCGGTGGCCGCAGCACCGTGACCGGGGACTCGAAGCCGGCCGGTGCCGGGAAGCCGCTTGGCACCGGCGCGGCGCCACGCCCGCTCCAGGCGACGGCCCACGACTCCACCGCCGCTCCCGATTCCGGGCGGCCATCGACGGTGTCCCGCCCAGGTTCGAGAACCTCGTCCATGGCTTCTGACTTAGAGCAATAGCGGTGCCGTGTCACCGTCTCCGGGGCCGCCGGGCGCGACGTCGAATTGCGTCGACACGGGCTTGCATTGCGCCGCGCGGGGCATTATGAGAAGCGTCCTTGCGGCGCCGAATGATCCCGATCGGGCGCCGCCGGCGGGCGCGTAGCTCAGCGGGAGAGCACTACGTTGACATCGTAGGGGTCGTTGGTTCAATCCCAACCGTGCCCACCACCTACATCCCTGATATGGCTGATCCTTCCGGAGCGGCCGCGAGAGCGGTCGCCGGCAGCGACCGCAGTCGGAAGCACACCGGAAGCGCGGTGCAGGAAGTCACGGGCCGGACGCCGCCGCTCGCTGGTGCTTGTCGACGTGCTGGCCGTCGGTCCCTAACGGATCATGCGTGTCCTCGGTTGCTGATAGTGCCGTTTCCACCGCTGCGATGGCACTGGCCGGCCGGCGGAGCTGGTCGGCGCTCGCCGCGAGCGCTCGTTTCCGGGCCCGACCCGCGCACCGCCTGTTTGCGGGCACCGCACTCGATCGGGCCATTGTCAATGGGGGCTTGGCGGGCTTGGCACCCGGAATCGCGTCGTCCAATCAACCGTGGCGCGATGAACGTTCGTTCGTTGGCCGGCTGGCCGGTGTTGCGCAATGGCCACACCGGCGGCGATTCTCGCAGCAAGAAAACATGAAATATCTAAATTGATACAATGGTTTGAGGGGTGTCGAATTTGATGGCGAACCCCGGTTGCCCTACGATGCGTCTCCATGATCTGCGCCGCCGAACGCGGCAGGAGGACGCGCGAATGACCGCTCAGATTCCCGATATTCTACATCATCGCGGGCAGACCCTCGATCTGTGCCACGATGTCCTGCGCGAGTATCTCCAGCGACTGCGCAAGGACCGGAGGCCGATATTCGGCAGAACGTCGACCGCCTGCTGGCGCGGGTATGTCGCGACCTGGGCGATCCGTGATGAAATCCTGCACCTGGTGAACCTGGACGGCACGGTCGACACCGGGAAGAGCTTCGTCCCGATCACCCTTGCCGAATGCTTCCCCTGGGCGGGGGCGACCATTCCCGCGACCTGGTTCAGCGGCGAACTCCGATGCCCCGAAGGCCGGCTTCGGGAGTACGTCCACCACGGCTTCGCCAGTCTGTACGAGCGCGAGCGGGTCTTCTGCTTCGACAAGGGCCGGCTGGTCAGCGAGCACCTCGTCCTCAATCCACCCTTGCCGATCCTGTACCGGATCGCAGCGGACGGCGAGCGCACCTGCGTCTCCGACTTCGGGTACTTCGCCGATGAACGGGAGGACCCGCTGGCGGGCCGCGACCTGAGCGAGGCCCATCTCGTTTGGGGAATGGCCCCGGAGGACGACGAGAACCACGAGGAAGGGTACCAGATCGGGGGATATCTGACCCTGGAGCCGGAGGATCGACGGCCAGCGGGCAGCGCCCGATGAGCGCAACCGGTCGAGGGCCGGAGATCCGCCCGCTTGCCATTCCGCCGGGCCCGACACGCCTCGCTCTCATCCAGGCCTACCGACGCGGTCTGAGAAGCAGTCCCGCACAGGCCTGGGAAGACGCCCTCGCGCTTGCCTGCGACCGTTTCCCTGGTGTCGGGCAGCCGTCACTTCGCAAGATGGTGCTGCTCAGTCTCGGGCTGTTCGGCGCGGATGGCAGGGAGGGCCCATACGTCGACGTACCGCCCGACATGGAGGGATGTATGCCCTGCCTGGTTCGCCCCGAGATCGGCCTGAGGCTCCCGGCAGCGGCGGATCACTTCGGTCTGACGGTCGACGATCTCGTCTCGCGCGTCCTCGACGCCTGGATGACGGCTGCCTGCGATTTTGACGGCATCCCCGAAGACCGGATACCGGTGCCCCCGGCCGGTGCGTTTGGGTCCTGACCTCCCGCCCGGGTCGGTGTCGGGACCGGCAGGACGAGCAACCCGCAGCCGACCAGCCGCATGAAGATGCGAGCACCGCCGCCCGGTCGGGCGGCGGTGCTCGCCTGTCGGGCCAGCGCGTCTGACACCCGTCAGGCCCGGGGTGTGCTCTCCGTAGGCTGAGACGCTTCGGGGAAGACCGGCCGGCAGTTCCCGGCGTTCGCCAAACGTCCCTTCACGACCCGATTGCCCCGGTTCCGGCCACCAGCAGCGCCTCCGCCAGGTCCAGCGCGTCGTCGGCCCAATATTCCGGGGGCCGCGGGTGCTGTACCCCGAGTCCCGGCACCGCGCGGCACGCGAGCACCTGCCTTCGCCAGGATAAGGGCACCGCCTCGCGTCCCTGGAGGGCCCCGAGCAGCGCTCCGCAGACAGCGGCGTTGGTGTCGGTGTTGCCGCCCGCAGCCACTGTCTCGATGACCGCCGACGCCAGCGGCTGGCCGGTCCCGAGCCGGTGGAAGGCGTTGCCGAGGGCGATAAGCACCCAGCCCTGCTGCCGGACCAGGTCGGACGGCGCCGCCTGCAGCGCTTCCAGCAGGCAGCCGCGCACCGCCTCGCCGCCCACTCCGTCGCCGGCTTGGGCATGGGCGACCGCCCACATGGTGCGATGGTCGGCCCCGGCGATGCCGGCGGCGATGGCCGCAGCGAAGGCTCCCGACGCCGCCACGCAGACTGGGTTGGGGTGCGTCAGGGCCGCGTCCTGACGGGCGAACTCGGCCGCCTGTTCTGGCCGACCAGCCGCCAGTATGCCGATTGGGCTGACCCGCATCAGCGCCCCGTTCGATTGACTGTCGGTGGCCGGCCGACCGCGCCCGGCGAGTGCGGCCAGCCCGGCCCGGGTCGTGGTGCCGATGTCGAAGGGATTGGAGGCGCCCCAGGCGACGTAGCCGGCCGCCACCGCCTCGGCGTCGAAGCCGCCGGCCGCCACATTGTCCGCGCAGCTTGATCACCATCAGGAAACGGCGAGGATTCGTTTGGTCTGCTCGAGGGCGTCCTGTTGGTCTGCAACGGCTACCCCAGTCGTTGGATAAATTCAGTTTGCCGGTGCCGGGCGACGGTGCCTTGGCTGGTGAAGGCTTGCCCCCAATCCGGAACGCTGGTGGCGAGGGCGCCTCCCATCTCGACTGTTGCGGACGTGTTCAACGTCGACCGCCTCGTCTTCGCTGAGCTGTTCGAGTCCGTTTCAACGTCAAACGCGGGCGCGACCCTCCGCGTCGGAACCGGTCCCGGCGGCGAGCGATGCTTATTCCCGCCGACGAGTTCGGCTATTTTGCTTTCAATGACAGGCACGCCCGCCCCCCGGCAGGGCGCCGCCGGCCGAACCCGGCAGGGAGAGCTCGAGATGTCCGTGTCCCATGAAGCCGAAGCCGGCACCCGCGCCGCCGTCGAGCCCCGGATCGCGCTGGCGCCGGAGTTCGACGTCCTGATCGTCGGGGCCGGCATCTCCGGCATGTACCAGCTGCACCTGCTGCGCCAGCTCGGCCTGCGGGTGCGGGTGTTCGAGGCTGGCACCGGCGTCGGCGGCACCTGG
>CAYNFA010000522.1:0-3652 GCA_964396345.1 uncultured Thalassobaculum sp. | reverse complement strand
CGACGAGGTCGATTCCGGTGTCGGCGGTGCCGTCGCCGCCGCCGTCGGCGACCGTCTCGCGCGCCTGGCCGACCGCCTGCAGGTCCTGGTCGTCACCCACTCGCCGCAGGTCGCCGCCCAGGGCGCGCATCACTGGCGCGTCGAGAAAAGGGCGAGCGGCGATTCCGCCGCCACCACCGTCGCCGCCCTCGATGCCGCCGCGCGCCGCGAGGAGATCGCCCGCATGCTGTCGGGGGCGGCCGTCACCGCCGAGGCGCGGGCAGCGGCCGACAGCCTGCTTTTGCAATCCATCGGGGCTCGGTCGTTGGGAGCCGCGCGATGACCGCCGCCAGCCGCACCGACGGCGACCCTTCCGGCAAGCCGGTCGAGACGTTGACCGAAGCCGAGGCGCGAGACGAGTTGGGCCGCCTCGCCGCCGCCATCGCCGAGGCCGACCTTGCGTACCACGCCGACGACGCGCCGGTCCTGACAGACCCGGAATACGACGCCCTGCGGCGCCGGAACACCGCGATCGAGGAGCGCTTCCCTGACCTGAAGCGGACCGACAGCCCGAGCGAGCGGGTGGCGCCGGGGCCGGCAGAGGGCTTCGCAAAGGTCCGTCACGCTCGCCCGATGCTGTCGCTGGCCAACGCCTTCGACGCCGAGGACGCGCGCGAGTTCGAGCGCCGGGTGCGTCGGTTCCTAAACCTCGCCGACGGCGACCCCGTCACCGTGGTGGCCGAGCCCAAGATCGACGGGCTTTCGGCGTCGCTGCGCTATGTCGAGGGCAGGCTGGTGGCCGGCGCGACGCGCGGCGACGGCAGCGAGGGCGAGAACATCACCCGCAACCTGGAGACCCTCGACGATGTACCGACCACCCTGCCCGCCGACGTGCCGGAGATCCTGGAGGTCCGCGGCGAGGTCTACATGACCAAGGACGACTTTGTCGCCCTGAACGAACGCCAGGCCAAGGCCGGCGGGAAGATCTTCGCCAACCCGCGCAACGCCGCCGCCGGGTCCCTGCGGCAGCTCGACCCCACCATCACCGCCGCCCGCCCGCTGCGCTTCTTCGCCTATTCGTGGGGCGAGATCAGTGACGATTTCGCCGCCACCCACTGGGAGTTCCTGGAACGGCTGAACGCCTGGGGCTTCCACACCAACCCACTCGCCAAGCGTTGCGACTCCGTCGAGTCGGCGCTTGCGGTGTACGCCGAGATCGGCCGGCAACGATCGACCCTTCCCTACGATATCGACGGCGTCGTCTACAAGGTCGACCGCCTGGACTGGCAGCAGCGCCTCGGCATGGTCAGCCGGGCACCGCGGTGGGCGATCGCCCACAAGTTCGAGGCCGAGCAGGCCGAGACGGTGTTGAAGGCGATCGAGATCCAGGTCGGGCGAACCGGGGCCCTCACACCGGTCGCCCGCCTGGAGCCGGTCAAGGTCGGCGGCGTGACGGTCTCGAACGCGACCCTGCACAACGAAGGCGAGATCCGGCGCAAGGACATCCGGATCGGTGACACCGTGGTGATCCAGCGCGCTGGCGACGTCATCCCGCAGGTCGTGCGGGTGATCCTGGAGAAGCGCCCGGCCGGCAGCGCCGAGTATCGGTTCCCCACGACCTGTCCGGAGTGCGGCTCCGACGCCGAACAGCCCGAGGGCGAGGCGATCCGGCGCTGCACCGGCGGCCTGATCTGCCCGGCCCAGGCGGTCGAGCGTCTCAAGCACTTCGTCAGCCGCGGCGCCTTCGACATCGAGGGGCTGGGCTCGAAGCAGATCGAGGCGTTCTGGCGCGACGGCCTGATCAAGAGGCCGGGCGACATCTTCCGCGTGAAGGCGCACCGGGAGGCGCTGACCGGCGAGAAGGGCACGAAGACCGTCTCCACCGACAACCTGCTCAACGCCATCGAGGAGCGCCGCACGATCGGCCTAGACCGCTTCGTCTACGCCCTCGGCATCCGGCAGGTCGGTCAAGCCACCGCCCGGCTGCTGGCGATCAACTACGGCACCCTGGCGGCGCTGCGCGAGGCCCTCACGGCGGCCCACGACCCGGCGAGCGACGCCTACGCCGACCTCGTCAACATCGACCAGATCGGCACCGCGGTCGCCAAGGATCTCACCGACTTCTTCGCCGAGGCTCACAACCGCGAGGTCCTGGACGACCTCGCCGTGGAACTGAAGATCCAGCCGTTCGCGGCACCGGTGGCGACCGGCTCGCCGGTGGCCGGCAAGATTGTGGTGTTCACCGGCACCCTGACCCGGATCGGCCGCAACGAGGCCAAGGCGCGCGCCGAAAGCCTGGGGGCCAAGGTCGCCGGCTCGGTATCCAAGAAGACCGACTACGTGGTGGTCGGCGCCGATGCCGGTTCGAAGGCGGCCAAGGCGGAGGCGCTGGGGGTTCCGACCCTCTCCGAGGACGAGTGGTTCACGTTGATCGGCGACTGACTTCGGGTTGCGCTGACGTCATTCTGAGATACGCAAAAAGATCATGGCCCCGTGCCGATTTTGGTCTTTTCCTGGCGCCCAACACTTCTTATTTGGAAGAAATGGGTTCAGTGCAACCGGCGTCACTCTACGACGTTGGGAGATAGGAACAGGAAGCAGGCCATGATTGCCGTGACCACGAGTGGCTGGCTCGATCGCTACGTTGCCGCGCGCGAAGCGTCGCTGGAAGCGGTGACGGATCTCGACCGCGCCGGTCGAGGCGTTGTCGACCGCGACGTAAGGCTGGGAACACTGACCGCCGCGATCCGGGCCTTCTTTGCCGTCCACCGTCCGCGGCGCCGTTCCTTGGCCGATGTGGACGACCGAGTGTTCGCCGATTTGGGGCTCGCGCGCCGGCAGGTTGTCGAACTGGCGGTGCGTGCGACGGAAGCGCGGTGGAGCGCTTACGACCCGACGCTGCCGCGGGTCGCGAACGCCAACACGAGGTTCCGTGCCGCGTAACGCGGTGCGGTTCAACCGGTTCCCCGCCAGAAGAACCGGTTTCATTCCCTAGACTCCCCGCCTACGGATGCGCCCCTCCCCCGAGGGGCGCATCTGCTTTTATGGTTAGCGTCCCGTTAAGAGCATGGCAAACGCATCTATCCATGCATCCAGCGCAATGCTGCGCTGCGAAACCGATGCTGGGCGGCAACACTGCCTGGTCCCAGATAGAGCTCTGTAGGAACGGACCCGAGACGACTTCGCCCACGGTCCGAGACCCATTTCTCGGGAGAGACTAAAATGACCACCCAGATCCACGCTGCCCCCGCCAAAAACAGCGCTCCAATCGACGCGATGATGCTGGCGCTGGCTGCCCGTCGGCAGCGTGATGACTACGTCGCCGGAATACTGGCGCGTGGCGTCCATTCGATTGCCGCCGGCATCGGCGATTGGTTTCGCCGCCAGCGGACATTCGCGCAGCTGAGCCAGCTCGACCCGCGGCTGATGGCCGATATCGGACTGGACCGTGCCGCGTTCACCGCCGGCTTGATCCGCCGGATCGAGGACAATCGCACCCAGGCCTTCGCCACCGAGACTCTGGCGTCGGTCGCCCGTCCAATGACGCGGAACGCTGCAGAACCGCATTTGGCACCGGCGAATGCCCCGGCTGCCGCCAACGACTCGCGCCGGGCCGCCTGACCTCCTCCCCCCCCTGCCAGGCTTCCGACGTGTGCCGCGGCCGGCGACCTTC
>CAYNFA010000521.1:0-3654 GCA_964396345.1 uncultured Thalassobaculum sp. | reverse complement strand
GCTCCGTGAAGGAAATATCGTACTCGGTAGAACTGGCCGAGCCGGAGACTCCGAACCGCAGATCCTGGCCGCGTCCGAGCAGATTGCGCTCGCGGATGCCGACGTCGCCAATCACCGCGTCCACCGAGGAGTAGCCGATCCCGAAGGAAATCTCGCCGGTTGGCTGCTCCTCGACCGCCACCTGAATGATCGTACGGTCTGGGGCCGAACCCTCACTGTTCGTCACACGCACCGACTTGAAGAATCCGAGGTTGCGGATCTGGCGCTCCGAGCGGCGCATGTTCGAAACATTGAAGGCGTCGCCTTCGACTAGGTTCATCTCCCGACGAATCACCCGGTCGAGTGTGCGAACGTTTCCGACGATGTCGATTCGCTCGACGAACACCTTGCTCGCCTCGCCGATCTGATAGGTCAGGTCGATCGTCTGGCGATCCGGGTTACGGGTCACCCGTGGCCGCACATCGACGAACGCGTAGCCGAGGTTCCCGAGGCGATCGGTGATGGCGTCGACGGACTGATCGACCTTCTCAGAGTCGTATTGGTCCCCCTCCTTGGACACCACGAGATCGGTGATCTGATCCTCAGTTACCCGAGGGAGCCCGATCTCGAAGGCGATTTTACCAAAATCGTACGGTTGCCCCTCTTCGACCGTAAAGGTGACGACGAACGCCTCCCGGTTCGGCGTCAACTCCGCCACTGCCGACAAGACCTGGAAGTCCGCGTAACCGCTCTCCAGGTAGAACCGGCGCAACAGTTCGCGGTCGAAACTCAGACGGTCGGGGTCATAAGTGTCGGAAGTGCTGAGGAAGCGGTAGAACGCGTATTCCTTGGTCTGGATGACACCGCGCAGGGTGGAGTCGCTGAAGCGACGATTGCCAATGATGGAGATTGTCTGCACCGGGGTCAGTTCGCCCTCATTGATCTCAAACACCAGATCGACGCGATTTTGCTCCTGCTGGATGATCTTCGGCTCAACGGTTACGCCGTAACGGCCGGAGCGGCGGTAGATCTCGACGATGCGCTGGACGTCCTGCTGAACCCGGGTGCGGGTGAACACGACACGCGGCCGCAATTCGACCTCGCGCGACAATTCCTCGTTGTCGATCCGCCGGTTTCCCTCAAACGAGATCCGGTTGATGATCGGGTTCTCGACCACGTTCACAACCAGCGCGTCACCCTGCCGTCGAATGGTGACGTCGGCGAACAGACCGGTCGCAAACAGCGCCTTGAGCGAACGGTCGAGACGCTCGGAATCGAACACGTCGCCGGGCTGAATCAACATGTAGGACTGGACGGTTCCTGGATCGATCCGCTGGGTGCCACGAACCTGCACTTCGGTCACCCGACCGGTGCCAGTCTGCGCCATGGCGGTGCCGGATATCAGCAACGCGACCGCAATCGCGGCCACACGAAACCAGAGCTTCATCGCAGACGGCAAAGGCCGGCCCCCTGTCGGCGGAACGAACGGCGCCAGAGCGCGCGGCGGCGACTATAGCCGTCGGTCACCACGAGGGAAATGGAAGAAATCACAATCGATTACCCGAGCAGAGAGCCGAGGTACCCAACCACGTTGAGCTGGATGAGATCGTTCCACGTGACGAACAGCATCAGCGCGATGACCAGGGTCAGCCCGGCCATGGAGGCCCACTCCTGAGCGCGCTCGCCGAGAGGCCGTCCGCGCAGCGCCTCAACTGCGTAGAGCAGCAGGTGACCGCCATCGAGAACCGGGATCGGGAACAGGTTGATAAGCCCGAGGTTGATCGACAGCATCGCCAGAAACCATACGGTCGTAACCAAGCCGCTCTGCGCAACGTCGCCGGACATCTGGGCGATCCTCAGCGGCCCTCCCAGTTCTTCGGTACCTCGGGTTCCAGCAATGATCTGGCCGACCGCGTCCAAGGTCTGCCCGACGATCACCCAGGTCTCGTTGGCGGCGACGCCGATCGCCGAAAGTGGGTTGAGCCGCTCGATGCTGACCTGATTCGAGCGCACGCCGAGACGACCGAAGGTGTGGCGGGTGCCAAACCTGTCGACCTCTGTAACGGCTTCTGGGATCACGGTGACCGCGATCCGGCTGCCATCGCGCTCGATGGTCATGGGTACCGGCTCGCCCGGACGATTGAACACCAGGCGGCGGAGATCCGAGAACCGCGTCACCGCCTCACCGTTCGCAGAGACGAAGACGTCACCGACCCGGACGCCGGCCTGCTCGGCAGCCGAGCCCGCCACCACCTCGTCGACCACCGGCGGCGCGTAGGGGCGTCCCACGATCGCGTAGAGTCCGGCGAGCAGCAGTATCGCGAACAGGAAGTTCGCAATCGGACCAGCGGCCACGATCGCCGACCTGGCCTTCAAAGACTTGTGATGGAAGGAAACCGACCGTTCTTCGGCGGACATGCTGTTCAGTCCGCTTCCACCCGCGCTTGCGGGATCGGCGTCGCCAAACATCTTCACGTACCCGCCAAGCGGTATAGCCGAAAACTTCCAGCGCGTTCCAGACCGAGCGGTCCAGCCAAACAGTTCGCGGCCAAAGCCTATCGAAAACACCTCGACCCGAACACCGGCGCGTCGCGCGACCAGATAGTGCCCCATCTCGTGGACGAAAACGAGCACCGTCAGGATGACGAGGAACGGAATGACGTAGTCGACGAACCCGGCCACCATGCGTGTCGATCCTTGATCCGGCTTCAATTCCGCCCAGTCAGACCTTAGTCCGCGGCACCGATCGACGCAACGCGGCCGGCACCGCCACCGACGCCCCGGGCGATCTGTCGCGCCGCCACGTCGCGTGCCTGGCGGTCGACATCGAAGACCGTCGCGAGATCGTGCACCGCCATGACCGGCAACGATTCCAGCACCGACTCCACGATCGCGGCGATGTCTGTGAAGCCGAGCCGACGGCCAGCAAACGCGGCCACCGCCACTTCGTTTGCAGCGTTCAAGACAGTTGGCGCGGACCCGCCCGCCCGCAACGCGTCGCGCGCCAGACGAAGGGCGGGAAAGCGCACCGGGTCGGGGGCTTCGAACGACAGGTGCGCCAGGGCGGCAAGGTCGAGCCGAGGCGTCGGCGCTGGCATCCGGTCCGGCCACGCCAGGGCATAGGCGATCGGCGTACGCATATCCGGTGAGCCGAGTTGCGCCAGCACCGATCCGTCAACATAGGCCACCAGGCTGTGCACCACCGATTGCGGATGGACCACGATGTCGATCCGCTCCTCGGGCATCGCGAACAGATGATGCGCCTCGATCAGCTCGAGCCCTTTGTTCATCATGGTCGCGGAGTCGATCGATATTTTCACCCCCATGGACCAGTTCGGGTGCGCCACCGCCTGCTCAACCGTCTTTGAAGCCATGGCTTCGCGCGACAGAGTACGGAACGGCCCGCCGGATGCGGTGAGAATGATCTTCTCAATGCCGTCCCGCCGGCCGGAATCGAAGACCTGGAAGATCGCGTTATGCTCGGAATCGACGGGCAGAATGGTCGCTCCTGCCGCGCGCGCCTCAGCCGCGAACAAGTGCCCGGCGCACACCAGGGACTCCTTGTTTGCGAGCGCGACCACGCGGCCCTGGCGAACCGCGGTCAGCGTTGGCTCAAGGCCGGCGGCCCCGACAATCGCCGCCATCGTCCAGTCGGCGTCGCGACGCGCAGCTTCT
>CAYNFA010000520.1:0-3664 GCA_964396345.1 uncultured Thalassobaculum sp. | reverse complement strand
GCCTCGGCCCAGCTCTTCGCCCAGCCGGCGTCGGCGACCAGCGGGACCGACAGGTTCAGGGTCGGCGCCGCCGCCCCCTCCATGACCTCGCGGACCAGGGCCGAGGTCGCCTCGACGGCGTCCTCGGGAACCTCGAAGACCAGCTCGTCATGGACCTGCAGCAGCATGCGGGCCGGCGAGCCGGCCTTCTCCAGGGCCGGCCGCAGGCGGACCATGGCGCGCTTGATGATGTCGGCGGCGGTGCCCTGGATCGGCGCGTTGATCGCGGCGCGTTCGCCGAAGCTCCGCATCGCCGGGTTCTTGTCGCGGATCGCCTGGATGTGGACCTTGCGACCGAACTTGGTTTCGACGTAGCCGTGCTCGCGGGCGAAGGCCTTCATCTCGTTCATGTAGTCGCGGATCCCGGGATAGCGCTCGAAATAGGCGTTGATGTAGGCCTGTGCCTCGCCCTGCGGCGTGCCGAGCTGGCGGGCCAGCCCGAAGCCCGAGATGCCGTAGATGATGCCGAAGTTGATCGCCTTGGCCTTGCGCCGGATGTCGGAGGTCATCTCCGACAGCGGCACGCCGAACACCTCCGAGGCGGTCTGGGCGTGGATGTCGATGCCGCCGAGGAACGCCTGCCGGAGGCTCTCGATGCCGGCAATGTCGGCGACCAGCCTGAGTTCGATCTGCGAGTAGTCGACCGACAGCAGGACGTTGCCGGGCTCGGCCACGAAGGCGGTGCGGATCTTGCGCCCCTCCTCGGTGCGGATCGGGATGTTCTGCAGGTTCGGGTCGTTCGACGACAGCCGGCCGGTGGCGGCGCCGACCATCGAGTAGGAGGTGTGGACCCGCTTGGTCTCGGGGTTGATGCTGTCGACCAGGGCGTCGGTGTAGGTCGACTTCAGCTTGGCGATCTGGCGCCACTCGAGCACCTTGCGGGCCAGTTCCGAGCCCTCGGCGGCCAGCGTCTCCAGGATGTCGGCACCGGTGCCGTAGGCGCCGGTCTTGCCCTTCTTGCCGCCGGCCAGCCCCATCCTGTCGAACAGGATCTCGCCGAGCTGCTTGGGCGAGCCGACGTTGAAGGGCTCGCCGGCCAAGCTCTGGATCTCGCTTTCCAGGGTCACCATGCGCCGGCCGAAATCCGCCGACATGTCGCGCAGGATCGAGGGATCGACCTTGATGCCGGCGCGCTCCATCGCCACCAGCACCGGGATCAGCGGTCGCTCCAGGGCCTCGTAGACCGTGGTCATGCGCTCCAGCACCAGGCGCGGCTTCAGCAGCGCGTGCAGGCGGAAGGTGACGTCGGCGTCCTCGGCGGCGTAGGCGCAGGCCTTGTCGAGATCGCATTCGCCGAACGAGATCTGGCCCTTGCCCTTGCCGCAGACGTCCTCGAACTTGATGGTCTCGTGACCGAGATGCAGGCGCGACAACTCGTCCAAGCCGTGGCCGTGCAGGCCGCCTTCCAGCACGTAGGACAGGCACATGGTGTCGTCGATCGGGGCGACGGCGATGCCGCCGTTGCGTTCGCGGCTCAGCACCAGACAGTCGTATTTTGCGTTGTGCGCGATCTTCAGGACGGACGGGTTCTCGAGCAGCGGCTTCAGGCGGGCGATCGCCTCGTCGAACGGGATCTGCGGCGGCGGCGGCTCGGCCGGGACTCCGCCCAGCAGGTCGCCCTGCGCCTGCCGGCCGACATGGCGGAGCGGGATGTAGCAGGCGCGCCCGGGGGCGATCGCCAGCGAGACCCCGACGAGGTCGGCGCGCATGCAGTCGAGGCCGGTGGTCTCGGTGTCGAACGCGACGATGCCGAGGTCGGTGGCGGTGGCGATCCAGCGCTCCAGGGCGGCGACGTCCTGCACCAGCTCGTAGGAGGCGGCCTCGCCGGTCGGTTCGGCGATCGCGACGGTCGCCGGCGAGCGGCCATCGGCGGCGGCGCTGGCCTCGCCCTCGAACCGCGCGATCAGGCGCTTGAAGCCCTGCGCCTTCAGGAACGGCAGCACCATGACCGGGTCGATGTGCCGGACCGCCAGGTCCTCGAGCGGCTCGGGCACCTCGACATCGGCCTTGAGGGTGACCAGCCGCTTGGAGATCCGCGCCTTCTCGGCGTGCTCGATCAGGGTCTCGCGCCGCTTCGGCTGCTTGATCTCGCCGGCCCGGGCCAGCAGGGAGTCGAGGTCGCCGTATTCGGTGATCAACTGGGCGGCGGTCTTGACGCCGATGCCCGGCACGCCCGGCACGTTGTCGACGCTGTCGCCGGCCAGCGCCTGCACGTCGACCACCTTCTCCGGCGGCACCCCGAACTTCTCGATAACCTCGGCCCGGCCGATCGGCCGGTTCTTCATGGGATCGAACATGTCGATGCCGTCGGCGACGAGTTGCATCAGGTCCTTGTCGGACGACACGATGGTGACCCGCCAGCCGCGCTCGCTGGCCAGCCGGGCGTAGCTCGCGATCAGATCGTCGGCCTCGAAACCGTCCATCTCGATGCACGGCACGTTGAAGGCCCGCGTCGCCTCGCGGATCAGCGCGAACTGCGGCACCAGGTCCTCCGGCGCTTCGGGGCGCTGGGCCTTGTAGTCAGGGTAGATGTCGTTGCGGAAGGTGAGCCGCGAGGCGTCGAAGATGACCGCCAGATGGTCGGCGTCGAGATCGTCGATCAGCCGAACCAGCATCGACGAGAACCCGAACACCGCGTTGACCGGCGTGCCGTCGGGCCGGTTCATCGGCGGCAGCGCGTGGTAGGCCCGGAAAATGTAGCCCGAACCGTCGACCAGGTAGAGATGGCACTGCCCCTCCTTGGCGGGCGGCGGCGCGGCGACGGCGTTGGAATCGGACTCGGCCATCGGATGGCCTTTCTCGCACGGGTTCGGACGGGATCGGACTCTACCCCGCGACGCCGGAGGGGCAAGGCGTAACCCGGCCCTCGGCTCCGGCATTCGACTGACAACCGAACACCCGACAAACCGGGAGCACGATCATGCGAAAAGTCCCCCTCGCCGCCCTGCTGGCCGCGGCCCTGCTGATCGCCAGCGGCACCGTCGTCAGCCAGCCCGCCCGCGCCGCCGAGGCGCCGGTCTACACCGGCTTCCTCTCCAGCCTCGCCGTCGATGGCCACGACCCCGTCGCCTACTTCACCGAGGGCCGGCCGGTGGCGGGCTCGCGGGCGTTGGAGAGCGAGTACAACGGCGCCACCTGGCGCTTCGCCTCGGCCGCCAACAAGGCGGCGTTCGACGCAGAGCCGGCACGGTACGCGCCGCAATACGGCGGCTACTGCGCCTGGGCGGTCTCCGAAGGCTACACCGCCAAGGGCGATCCTGCGAACTGGCGCATCGTCGACAGCAAATTGTACCTGAACTACAACACCGAGGTTCAGCGGACCTGGGAGAAGGACATCCCCGGCAACATCGGCAAGGCCGACGGCAACTGGCCAAAGGTGATCCGGTAGAGGCCCAACCCGCGACCGCCTTGCCACCCTGCCGTCATACCGGCAGCCCGCCGTCGCACCGTGGCTCCTGGATGCGTTCCGCCTGCGGCGGCCCGCTCCGGGATGACGACGATGGGGGGTGGATGATGACTTGGGAGCGGCTCTCACAATCCCTGTCGTCATCCCGGCCAAGCGCAGCGCGAGCCGGCCCCCCCCCCCCCCCCCCCCCCCCCCCCCCCCCCCCCCCCCCCCCCCCCC
>CAYNFA010000519.1:0-3664 GCA_964396345.1 uncultured Thalassobaculum sp. | reverse complement strand
GGCGCCGGGCTGGCGGTCGCCGCCTTCCTGGCCGGCCGGGTGACCGAGCTGACGGTCGCCAACCGCACCCGCGCGACCGCCGACGCGGTCGCCGCCCGGCTCGGCGCGACGGTGGTCGACTGGCCGGTCGGTGCCGACGTGCTCAGCAAGGTCGATCTCCTGGTGAACGCCACCACCGTCGGCCACAAGGACGGTCCGGCCGGGTCGCCGGTCGCTGTGGCCGACATCGCGGCCCTGCCGGGCTCGGCGGCGGTGTACGACGCGATTTACCAGCCCGACGAGACCCCGCTGCTGGCGCTGGCCGCGGGCCGGGGCCTCGAGACCCGCAACGGCCTCGGCATGAACCTCGACCAGGCCGTGATCGCCTTCAGCAAGGCGGTGCCGGGCGCGCTCGGGATGGACGCCGTCCGCGCGGCGATGCGGTCGGCTTGACCGGACACCGCCCGATGCGCCGCATCCTCCTGACGGCGGACGCGCCGGACCTGACCGTCGAGACCGTGGACGAGGCGACATCCGCGCCGCTGGTCGAGGTGGCGGCCCGCTACCACGTGGTGATCCCCGCCGACCACCTGTCGGAGCCGCCGATGCTCGCCGACGGCGTGCGCGCCGCCTTCCTGTGCACCGACCTCGACGCCTTCGACCGGCTGCGGCGGCTGGCGCTGGGCGGCGACCTGCTGTTCAAGCCGTCGCCGGTGGCACGCCTCGACCTGCTGCGGCGCGGCCGCCGCACCCTGGTGGCGGCCCGCGCGGTCGCGGCCGGCGCCAGCCTCGAGCGCGCCGACCTCGCCGAAATGATCGGCGGCGCCGGTATCGGCGCCGAGCACGGGCCGGCGGTGGTCGGCCGGCGGGCGCTGTACGCCCTGGCCGAGGGCACGCCGGTCGATTTCGGCATGATCTCGGAAGACCCCGTGGACGCCCCGGACGCGCCCGGGACGGGAGGAGGCGAGGCATGATCAGCGTGGTGCTGCGCGCCAAGAACGAGCGCGCGTGGATCGGCCGCTGTCTGACGGCGATCCGCCGGCAGCGGCTGGCCGACATCGACGTGGTGCTGGTCGACAACGACTCGACCGACGGCACGGTCGAGGTGGCGAAGGCCTTCGGCGCCACCCTCACCAACATCACCCGCGAGGAGTTCTCCTACGGCCGGGCGCTGAACATCGGCGTCAAAGCCGCCCGCCATGAGGTTGTGGCGCTGCTGTCGTCGCACTGCGTGCCGGTCGACGAATTGTGGGCAGACTACGCCTTCGCCCATCTCGGGCCCGAGGGCGACGCCCGGATCTGCGGGATCTACGGCCGCCAGGAGCCGCTGCCCGACACCAGCGCCATCGACCGGCGCGATCTCTGGACGACGTTCCGCGACGAACGCGTGCGCCAGCGCGTCGACTACTTCTTCCACAACGCCAACTCGGCGATCCGCAAGTCGATCTGGCGCGATCAGCCGTTCGACGAGAAGATCCGCGGCGTCGAAGATCGCGAGTGGGGCAAGCGGATGATCGCCGCCGGCTACGACATCGTCTACGAGCCCGGCATGCGGGCCTACCACCAGCACGGAATCCATCAGGGCCGCGACGAAGGCCGTGCCAAGCGGGTCGCCGAGGTCATCGAGATCATCCGCACCGGAGCGCCGCTGTGAAGCCGCCGCTGGTCGTCATCCCGGTGCTGTCCGCGGCCCGCAGCACGCCGCGGCTGATGGCGCCGATCCTCGGCCGGTCCAGCCTGCAGCGCACGCTCGACGCGGCGGTCGCCGACCTGCCGGAGTCCGAGGTGGTCGTCACCACCGACGACCCCGGGATCCGCGCCGTGGCCGAGAGCTTCGGCGGGCGGGTGGTCGCGCACGCTCGAAGCGCCGACAGCTATGTGGAAGCGCTCGCGGCGGTCGCACGCGGCCGCGACGCCGGGATCGTGGTGGTGCTGGAGCCGACCCACCCCTTCCGGCCGCGCGGCCTGATTCGCCGGACCGCCGACAACCTGGCGGCGCGCGACCACCTGGACAGCGTGGTGTGCGTGCGGCGCTTCACCGCCAATTTGTGGCGACGCACGCCGGACGGCGAGATCCTGGCGCTGTCGGAAGGCGGCGACGCCCGCGACGGCGAGTACTTCCAGGAGATGGTCGGGCTGGCGCTGGCCGCCCGGCCGCATCTGTTCGAGGCCGGTCGCCGGCTGGGCGACGCGGTCGGTTTCGAGGTGGTCGACCAGACCTGGGCGCTGGTCGACGTGCGGGATGATACCGGGTTCGCGGTCGCCGAGGCGCTGGCCGACCGCCTGCCGCAACTGGAGGAAGCGAGCGCATGACCAACGACAACCGGGCGGGGGCGGACCGGGTCATCGCCATCATCCCGGCCCGTGGCGGCTCCAAGGGGCTGCCCGGCAAGAACGTGCGGCCGATCGGCGGCAAGCCGCTGATCGCCCACTCGGTGCACCACGCCCTCGAATCGGGGGTCTGCGACCGGGTACTGGTGACCACCGACGACGCGGAGATCCGCGCCGCCGCCGAGGCCGCCGGCGCCTGGACCCCATTCATCCGCGACGCCGGCCTCGCCGAGGACCTGACACCGACCGAGCCGGTGCTGAAGGACGCGCTGGAGCGCGCCGAGGCGATCGACGGGCCGTTCGGCATCGTGGTGTTCCTGCAGCCGACCGACATCTTCCGCAAGCCGGAGTGGATCGCCCGCGCGGTCGGCATCCTGAAGACCCGGCCGGAGATCGACTGCGCGTTTGCCGCCAACAAGACCCACAAGAATTTCTGGCATCAGACCGAGGACGGCACCTGGAAACGGGTGTTCGACTGGATGGCGGTGTATGGACCGCGCCAGACCCGCACGCCGCTGTTCCGCGAGGATACCGGCCTGGCCTCGGCGCTGCGCGCCGGCCTGATCCGGCAGGGTCGCCGCACCGGCGATCGCGCCGAGATCATCGAGATCGACGACACCGCGTCGGGGATCGACATCCACGATGCCTTCGACTTCTATCTTGCCGAAAAGGCGCTGGAGTGGCTGGCCGCGAACCGCAAGCCATGACCGAACCCGGACGCCGGCGCGGCACCGATCTGCCGGACGGCCTGCATTCCGCCTTCCCGACGCCGGTGCTGGTCAAGCGCTACGGCGACGAGGACGATCTGAACCGCCAGCTGCTCGAGCTGGTCGCCGCGCGCGAGGCGACGGAATCCTCGCTCGGCCGCAGCAACGTCGGCGGCTGGCATTCGTCCGCCGACCTTCTGGACGCCCGCGAGCCGGCGATCATCGCCTTGCGCCGGCGCATCGCCGACTGCGTGAAGCCGATCCTTCTGGGCGCCCAGCACTCGGTGCAGGCCGCCGAGCGGCCGATGCGCATCACCGGCTGGGCCAACGTGGCGCGCGACGGCGCCTACAACGCGGTCCACAACCACACCCCGGCGGTGTTCTCCGGGGTCTACTACGTCAGCGTCGGCGACCCGGCCCCCGAGGGCAGCCGCGACGGCTTGATCGAGTTCGTCGACCCCCGGCCGGGGCCGCACGGCGGGCCGCTGCCGACGCACGCGTTCCACGCGCCGCTGATCGTCGATCCCGAACCCGGCATGGTGCTGGTGTTCCCGGGCTGGCTGCTGCACTACGTCCACCCGTACCGCGGCAGGACGCCGCGGGTGTCGATCGCCTTCAACCTGTGGCTGGACCGCCCGCCGACCGCC